>CAIVCU010000031.1 GCA_903904495.1 uncultured Chlorobiaceae bacterium | reverse complement strand
CGTCGAACTGGCCACGGAATTAAAGTAACCAGTCGAGTAATCAGCCCTGCTATCTCAGGAGTTATGCCGTTGCGGTTCAGTACAGAGGTCTTCATATGCAAGTTTTCCAGTTTTTACATTGCAGTATGAAGATATTATAACAGGTATATCAGTATTTTCCAAATCCCTTATCAAAAGATGATAAGACAACTCATAGACTGGTACGCAGTAAATAATACAAAAAGCGCATAAGACCCGCCCCGTCAGCCTGGACGCGGAATTGACGTACATAGTCGTATTCAAAATCATCAATCTGCTGGATTTTAGATTTTCGGTTGCCAACGCCCTCTTCCTGTATTTTTCCGTATTCATGGTGTATATTAAAAGTCGCCGGATTGTTAATGTCATGCAACCTGTCACTATGCCATGAAAAATGAGCAGCAAACTCGGATAGAGCTGATTGATAGGCTATTACAACAAGCGAGTTGGAACGTGAAAGATCCAACTCAGGTGGTGGAAGAGTTTGATATTTTAGTCGATTTGCCCGAAGGAGTGCAGGAAGCCCGTACCCCTTATGAGGGCCATCAGTTCAGCGACTATGTTCTGCTTGGTACAGATGGCAGACCGCTTGCCGTGATTGAAGCTAAAAAAACAAGTCGTGATGCTGCCATTGGCCGTGAGCAGGCCAAGCAGTATTGCTGCAATATCCAAAAACGGCTTGGCATCGAACCCCCGTTCTGTTTTTATACCAATGGACTCGAGACATTTTTCTGGGATCTCGATAACTACCCACCACGAAAAGTTATCGGTTTTCCAACCCGTGACGACCTTGAGCGGTTCCAATATATCCGCAGGAGCCGCAAACCTCTCACCGGGGAACTCATCAACACAAGCATCGCCGGACGCGATTATCAGATTCGCGCCATTCGATCGGTCCTTGAAGCAATTGAGCAGAAAAAACGGGACTTCCTACTGGTTATGGCCACCGGTACCGGCAAGACCCGCACCTGTATTGCTCTTGTCGATGCCTTGATGCGTGGCGGACATGCCGAGAAAATTCTTTTTCTGGTGGATCGCATTCCTTTGCGCGAACAGGCATTGTCTGCCTTTAAGGAGCACTTGCCCCACGAACCTCGCTGGCCTAACACCGGCGAAAAGGTTTTCGCAAAAGATCGCCGCATCTACATCGCGACCTACCCCACAATGCTCAATCTCATCAGGGTTGAATCGGAGTACATTTCACCATACTTCTTTGACTTTATTGTCATTGATGAGAGCCACCGCTCCATCTACAATACCTACGGTGAAATCCTCGATTACTTCAAAACAATTACCCTGGGGCTTACGGCAACCCCCACCGATATTATAGACCACAACACCTTCAATCTTTTTCATTGCGAAGATGGCCTTCCAACCTTTGCATATACCTACGAAGAAGCGGTAAACAATATTCCGCCCTGGTTGTGCAATTTTCAGGTCATGAAAATCCAGACGAAATTCCAGAAGGAAGGAATCAGTAAAAGGACGATCTCTCTTGAAGATCAGAAAAAACTGATTCTGGAGGGCAAAGATATCGAAGAGATTAATTTTGAAGGAACCCAGCTTGAAAAGCAGGTCATCAATCGGGGGACGAATACTCTTATTGTCAAAGAGTTCATGGAAGAGTGCATAAAAGACCAGAATGGCGTTCTACCCGGTAAAACAATATTCTTCTGCGCTACCATAGCCCATGCCCGCAGAATCGAAGAGATATTCGACAAGCTCTATCCGCAATACAAAGGTGAACTTGCAAAGGTTCTTGTATCCGACGACCCTCGGGTCTATGGTAAAGGAGGCTTGCTCGATCAGTTCAAGAACAGCGATATGCCCCGCATTGCCATCAGTGTCGATATGCTTGATACCGGTATTGATATTCGTGAAATTGTCAATCTCGTCTTCGTTAAACCAATCTACTCCTATACCAAATTCTGGCAGATGATTGGCAGGGGCACACGTCTCCTTGAACTGGATAAAATCAAGCCATGGTGCACTGAGAAAGATCTGTTCCTGATTCTTGACTGCTGGGACAACTTCGAATATTTCAAGCTTCAGCCCAAAGGAAAAGAGCTGAAACCGCAACTGCCGCTCCCGGTGAAACTGTTTGGACTGCGGCTCGACAAAATTGAGAGTGCCATCTCAATCGGCAACACGGACATTGCAGAGCGGGAAACTGTAAAACTTCGCAAGCAGATAGCCGAGCTGCCGCAAACCTCTGTGGTTATCAAAGAGGCTGCATCGGTTCTTTATCCTCTGGAAGAGGAAAACTTCTGGCTTTCACTTTCTTCGCAAAAGATTGCGTCTCTGAGAAACCAGGTCAAGCCACTCTTCAGAACGGTGTCAGAAGCTGATTTTAAAGCCATGCGTTTTGAACGCGATATTCTTGAGAGTTCACTGGCAAAACTTCGCGATCAGAAAGAGAGATACGACACACTCAACGATGCCATTATCGAGCAGATCTCCGAGCTTCCGCTGAGTATCGGCTTTGTGAAACAGCAAGAGTCTCTAATCAGGGCTGCTCAAACCAGGCACTTTTGGACTCAGGCAACTGAGGAGAGCTTCGACGAGCTTATCGAAAAACTCTCACCGCTTATGAAGTTTCGCGAGCAGGAGAGCGGCGGTGACGCTCAAGTCCACCTGAATCTTGTCGATCTTCTTCAGCACAAAGAGATGGTGGAATTCGGCCCCCAGCATGAGGCTGTAAGTATTACTCGCTATCGCGAAATGGTCGAAACCCTCATTACCGAATTGACAAAACAGAACCCGATTCTTTCCAAAATCAAGGAAGGTATAAAGATTTCTCCTGAAGAGGCTACTGAGCTTGCGGAGTTACTGCACGAAGAGCATCCTAATATTACCGAGGAACTTTTGCGTTCCGTCTATAAAAACCGCAAGGCACATTTCATCCAGTTTATCCGCCATATTCTCGGTCTGGAAATTCTCAAAAGTTTCCCTGAAACGGTTGCCGAAGCTTTCGATCAGTTTATCCAACAGCACTCCAACCTTTCGAGTCGCCAGATGGATTTTTTAAATCTCCTGAAAAACTTCATTATAGAGCGCGAAAAGATAGAAAAGAGAGACCTCATCAACGCTCCCTTTACGGTCATACACCCGCAAGGCATTCGAGGAGTATTCAGTCCGGCTGAAATTATTGAAATCTTGGCTTTGGCCGAACAACTTGCAGCATAACATGACGGAAAATAATCGCATCGAATACAAGCGCGAGCTGACGGATGGACTTGAAAAAGAGGTCATCTCATTCCTGAACTATCATGATGGCGGTATTATTTATATAGGAATTGACAAGCATGGATCTGTTTATGGCTTGTCTGAATGCGATGCGCTGCAGCTTGCCATCAAGGATCGCCTCAAAAACAATATTCAGCCATCATGCCTTGGCTTGTTCGATGTCATTCACGAAACCCGAGATGGCAAAGATATTATTAAAATCATTGTTGCCAGTGGCTCCGAAAAGCCGTATTACCTGCGCAGGTTCGGCATGTCGGAAAAAGGATGTTTCATTCGAATTGGCAGTGCCAGTGAGCCAATGTCGCAGCACATGATTGAAGAGCTCTTCGCCCGACGTACGCGTAATTCAATCGCCCGTATCCGTTCTCTGCGACAGGATCTCACCTTTGAGCAGCTTAAAATCTATTATCAGGAGGGAGGTTTCACACTCGGTGACAAATTTGCAGCCAATCTCGAACTGCTCACCGAAGATGGCGCATACAACTATGCAGGCTATCTGCTGGCAGACCAGAACGGAAACTCTGTGCAGGTAGCTAAATACGCAGGAACTGACAGGGTTGATCTGCTTGAGAGCAAAGATTACGGTTTTTGTTGCCTGGTTAAAACCTGCAAACAGATACTCGACCGTCTTGAGGGAGTCGAAAATCGTGTCATCAATAAAATAACTTCCCGTGAGCGTATCAGCAGAAGCCTGTGGAACAAGGTCGCCCTTCGTGAAGCAGTCATCAATGCCATTATTCATAACGACTACAGTACCGAACTGGTGCCAAAGTTTGAAATTTTTGCAGACCGGCTGGAAATTACCTCAGCAGGAACAATTCATTTCGGGCCTGAGCAGGAAGATTTTTTTGTCGGATATTCCATGCCCCGCAACAAAACCCTGATGCGGGTATTCAAGGATATTGATATGGTGGAATATCTTGGTTCCGGAATGCCTCGGATTCTCAAAGCTTACCCACGAGAAGCCTACACGTTCTCTACCCATTTCATCCGGACGACATTTCCTATATCTAAAGAAGCTCTTGCGCTGGAAGATGAGGTGTTGAAAGGTGAAGCAAAAACCTCCGGGGTAGAGTCAGGGGTAGAGTCAGGGGTAGAGTCAGGGGTAGAGTCAACAATGGGGTTGCATATTATGGTACTTCTTCAACCCGCCCCTCTATCGAAAGCTGCAATTGCCCAGGCTATTGGCAAAGAAAAACCTACCCGTTATCTCAATGAGTTGATGAAAAAACTCATCGAAAGGGAGCAGGTGGCTTACACTATTCCTGAAAAGCCAAGCAGCCGCCTGCAGCAGTACCGGCTTACCGCAAAAGGGTCTAGTTATGTAAAGAATTTAAATAAAGGTCAATAGTCGATGCTTCAAAACAATCCTGAACTGAAATCAAAAATAGATCAACTCTGGAACAAGTTCTGGAGCGGTGGAATTTCCAATCCTCTTACAGCCATCGAACAGATCACCTATCTGCTTTTCATGAAGCGGATGGACGATCAGGATAAAGAGAAGCAGGCAAGTGCCGAGTGGGCGGGCGACACCTACAGCTCCAAATTTAAGGGGATGTGGATACCACCCGAATACCGCGACAAAGAAAATTCGGGGAGTTATGCGATCGATAAAAGCACCCTCTGCTGGAGTGAATTCAAGCACATGCAGGCGGAAGATATGCTCACCCATGTGCAGTCCAGAGTCTTTCCCTACCTCAAAGACCTGAACGGTGCTGAGTCGCAATTTTCTCACCACATGAAAAATGCAGTCTTCATCATTCCCAAGCCTTCGCTTCTGGTTGAAGCCGTGAAAACGGTTGATGAGATCTTTGAGGTGATGGAAAAGGATTCGAACGAAAAGGGTCAGGCATTTCAGGATATTCAGGGTGATGTCTATGAATTTCTGCTCTCCGAAATCGCCTCAGCAGGTAAAAACGGTCAGTTCCGTACACCTCGCCACATTATCAAGATGATGGCCGATCTGGTAGAGCCTCAGCTTGGCCACACTATTGCTGATCCCGCATGTGGATCAGGAGGATTCCTGCTTGGGGCCTATCAATATATCGTCACGCAGCTGGCGATTCGTGCCGGCAACAAGAATCTTCTTCCCGACGAGGATGGATTTATCCGCACCTCTGTTTCTGCCGGTCTTACCGAACAGGCAAAAAGCATTCTCAGCAAAACGCTTTTCGGTTACGATATCGATAGCACCATGGTTCGCCTTGGCCTCATGAACCTTATGATGCACGGGATTGATGAGCCGGAAATTGACTATAAAGACACCCTGAGCAAAAGCTTTACCGAAGAGTCCTGCTACGACATAGTCATGGCCAATCCACCCTTCACTGGCAGTATTGACAAAGGCGATATTAACGAGAGCTTTACCCTCTCCACCACCAAAACCGAGTTGTTGTTTGTCGAAAACATCTATCGGCTGCTGAAAAAAGGTGGAACAGCCTGCGTTATTGTGCCGCAAGGCGTGCTCTTTGGCTCCGGCGGCGCTTTCAAGGATTTACGCAAACTGCTTGTTGAGCGGTGCGATCTGAAGGCGGTTATCACCATGCCGAGTGGCGTATTCAAACCTTATGCAGGAGTTTCAACCTCAATTCTGCTGTTTACTAAAGTTTGGGGCCCGCTGGATAAGGTCAGCAAACCGGCGACAGAGTTTGTCTGGTTCTACGACATGAAGTCAGACGGCTATTCGCTCGACGACAAGCGAAGCAAGCAGGATGGGTTTGGCGATCTGCTTGATATTGTCGACAAGTATAAAAAACGAAACGCACAGCACGACATCGACAGAACTGAAAAGTGTTTTATGGTCTCTCGTTCAGAAATTGAAGGAGAGGGCGGGTATGATCTTTCGCTTTCACGGTATAAAACGGATGTTTTTGAAGAGGTTGTCTACGAAAGTCCGTCGGTGATTCTTGATAAACTGATTGCTGCAGAGGTGGGGGATATTGATGATGCTGAACTTGCAAACATTCAGAGTGGCATTGTAAGGGAGTTGCTTGAGCTCAAGGGGATGATCGGATGAAACAAACATATGTAGCCGGTTATGGAACGAGTTTTTCAGTCAGGCAATTGAAGCCTAACAAGCATTTTGATAATGGATTTTCAATTACGAACGCGGTGCGTTCGCAATTCGATTATGATGGATACAAAAAAATGCCAGAAGATAATCCGTCAATCGGCATGAAGGTGATTGAGGGGTGGTGGAGATGAAAACAGTCGAACTTCAACAGGTTACGTCAATAATCGCAGGGCAATCGCCTGAGTCATCAACATATAATTCAATCGCCGATGGATTGCCGTTTTTTCAAGGGAAAGCTGATTTTCAAGAAAAATTCCCTAAAGTTCGTGTTTGGTGCAATAGCATAAAGCGAAAGGAGGCGATACCTGGCGATATTCTTATGTCTGTCCGAGCTCCGGTTGGATCTGTAAATATTTGCGATCAGAAGTGTATTATAGGAAGAGGTCTGTCTGCAATCCGATCACATTCAAATCTAAACCATTATTTCCTTTACTATTACCTAAAGTGCAATGAGAAAAATGTTGCAAGTTTAGGAACAGGTTCAACATTTCAAGCGATAACTCAAACAACTTTGAAAATGCTTGAAATTCCTCTACCGCCGCTCGAAGATCAAATCCGGATTGCAACCCTTCTTTCCAAAGTAGAGGACTTGATCTCCCGCCGCCGCGAGCAACTCAAACAGCTTGACGAACTGCTCAAAAGTGTTTTTCTGGAGATGTTTGGTGATCCGGTCAGGAATGAGAAGGGGTGGGATATACTTCCATTTCATAAGGTTGGACACTTTGTAAGCGGGGGAACTCCCAGTAAAAAGAGAGCTGACTATTGGGATGGAAATTTCCCTTGGGTAAGTCCTAAGGATATGAAGGTTTCAAAAATTGAGGATGCAGAAGATCATATTGCTGAATCTGTTTTTGAGGAGACGACACTAAAACGGATCACTCCGAACCATTTGCTGATTGTTGTTCGTGGGATGATTCTCGTTCATTCATTTCCTGTAGCAATAAATACTGTTGATATTGCCATCAATCAAGATATAAAGGCCATCAAACCAATCCAGAGATTAAATGTTGTCTATTTACAGAGCTGTATCAATGCATTAAAACGTAAAATACTTAAGCTTATTTCAACTGCTGGGCATGGTACTCGAAAATTTGATTCTATTGCTATGCACAAACTATACATTCCGACTCCGCCTATCGACCTCCAAAACCAATTTGCCGATATTGCTGAAAAGTTTGAGGGCATCAAATCACGGTATCAGCAAAGCCTCAAAGAATTTGAAAATCTCTATGGCATATTAAGCCAGAAAGCCTTTAAGGACGAGCTGGATTTGTCGCGTGTGCCGACCGCTTGTCGAAGAGGGTGAACCGGTGATCTGAAGAGTTTTAAACTCGGGTTTTACAATGCCGATGATGGAAATAGGATATCTTTTTCTAAATTACCGTTAAAATACGGAATAATTTGAATTAGTTTGATCGCTTTCTTAAACTTAAAATGCGAGATGTTTATGGCCTGAAGCCATAGAGACTTCGGGAAATTTCCATGTGTAATTTCCGGAAAAGTTTCGCATATGTTGCAAAAGGAAGCTCAGCATGTTTCAACCAGACGTCCTGTTTGGTATATGTAACCTACTAAAGATAAAATAGTAATGCTTATAGCTGTTAAGCCGCCTGAAGAATCCAGACTTTCAGCTACTTCCCGGCTTTTTTCTCCAGGGTTGATTCGAGATCTTGCACAAAAAGGCTCTTCACCACAATTTTCAAGGTTAGCCAAAGAATCGTGCCTCCTTGATCAGATTAATCATGAATCTCCGCTAAGTAATCTTTTCGAAAAAGCGTTTTCATTGTTGAAAAGAAAAGAATTTCGGAATGAATACATCTACAAGAATGCTCTTGCGCATAAAATATTGCTTGGAAAACATTCGCTTCAAACTGCCGCAATGCTTACCGAATTTCGTGTTGGAAGCTGCAAAGCTGATATCGCTATTTTGAACGGAACATCAACAGTCTATGAAATAAAATCCGAACGGGATTCTCTTGCGAGAATTCAGGATCAAATCTCTTGGTATAGACGTTTTTTTGCTCATGTAAATGTTATTACAGGTGAAAATCATATCAAAAATGTTTTTGCCGCATTACCTGATGACGTAGGGGTATTGTTGCTTACGGACAGATTTCAGATATCAACAATAAGAAAATCTCAATATTCACCAGAGCGAATAAGTCAAGCAGTTATTTTTGATGCAATACGAAGCGATGAAGCAAAGAAGATTTTGAAAAATAATGGTGTTGAACTCACCAAACTCCCCAATACCCTTATGCATGCTTTTTTGCGTAAAAAATTCCTTGAATTAACACCATATGAAGCGCATAATGGGATGGTTGAGGTTCTTGGCAATACTCGCAGTCAATCTGCAATAACCGATATCATGAAATCCATTCCTCAATCATTGCAGGCGGTTGTATTATCTACTTCTTTGAAAAAGACTGATTATTCAAGGTTCCTGGATGTTATGGATATTCCAATCATCGAAGCTTTAAAATGGGCATGATCTTTTTATGTACTACCCTTATTTTCGAGGAAAACAAAATGAACTGCTGACTATCCGAGAGACTGCGTCACTTATGGTACAGGAGCAGATTATTCCAATTATTGAGCCTGTCAAGGAGTCGTTGGGAGGGTTAAGCAAAACACTTTCATCGGTCATAGATATTGGTGGTCAAACGGTGGTTATTGTTAATCCTCACTATGGTGACCATTCAAGAAATGGTGATGGTATTGTCGAGATGATTAACAAAGACTTTGAAAAAGAGGTGAATGTTTCAGTTGGTATTTTATTGTCTGAAAACATGTCCGCAAAAGATGCCTTGGAGTATTGTAACTCTTTTCCTGAAAGGCATGTTACGCTTATTCATGCAGGCTTCACAGAAGCAAAGGCATTGTCAGAGTTGTTGGGTATGCAAGCATCTGAGATGCGACATGTTTTTTTTGAGGGAAGTTGTGGCAAGCTTTACCAAAAGCATTTCAGATCAGGTGAGCGGATATTATTGCGTGATGGTTTTGAAAAACGATCGAATAGATTACACCCACATGTAGAGTTTTTCTCCGATCTACATGCAACATTCAGAGATGAGGGGATGAACGGTTTTGGCGATTTCCTGATCGTTGGTGATGATTATTCAGAAACGGGTGGGCCTGCCTATGCCGTTGCCATTCATCTGACCTTCATTGACAGAAATAAAGATGATGGCATGTATATTCATCATTTTAAATCGAATCGTCAAGATGATCCGACAGATCCTGCAGGTAAATTTGCAGAAGCATTGGACAAATTGGTTGATGAAGTAAACCGTCCCGATACTCAAATACTTCGAAGTGATGCGGTCATGGAATTTTTCAAATTACATGAAATGAAACATTTCCCTGGTCTGGGATATGTTAAAAAATTATCAATGAAGCATCATATAGAGACCTTGGCAGATTACTTCATTCGGGAAGAAAATATTGCATGATGAAAAGTTGTTGTGCCAACTGTATCGGTGATCGAGAAATAACAAGAGGTGTTATTCCAAAATATGCAAGTGAAGTTGGGACATGTTTTTATTGTGGCACAGAAAACACTCAACTGATTCGAATATATTATCTTAAAGACTATTTTGAACTACTTTCAAATATTTATACTAAGAATCAGACAGGAAAAACTCTTGTTGAATGGTTTAAGGATGATTGGGATATGTTTTCTAATCCCACGATGGATATTGCTCACTCAAAAGAACTCTTGGCTGATATACTTGATGATGGAGAAATAGTTCGTGATAAATTTATTCCTACAGATTCTTCGCGTACGGATGGACTTGAACGCTGGGAAAAACTTCGAAGCGAGCTGATGTATGAAAACAGATTCTTTCCAAAATCAGAAATTGATGAGGATCGACTCAGTTATTTATTGACATTTTTATGTCTTGAACCAGATGAATTCAACGAACAGTGGTATAGAGCCCGTCTTCAAACTATAACAGAGCCTTTTTTGCTAGATGAAATGGGTGCACCACCGAAACATCTGGCATCGCAAGGCAGAGCAAATCCTGCAGGAATTCCATACTTGTACCTTGCATCAACTATTGCCACTGCGATTTCGGAACTTCGCCCCCATACTGGAGTTTTTGCAAGCGTAGCTGAATATTGTGTGTCCAAAGATTTGAAAATCATTGATTTGCGTTATCCTCGTAAAACCGTTTCTCCTTTTTCGTTCGGCGATGAAAGAGAAATCGCATTATTAAGAGGTGATATTTCATTATTAGAGCAACTTGGAGATGAATTGACACGTCCCGTACTTCTACAGGTAGCAGCTATTGACTATATCCCATGTCAATATATCTGTGAATTCATTAAAAAATGTGGCTACAATGGAGTGATATATAAAAGCTCAGTAGGAGATGGGATAAACCTTGCCGTTTTTGAACCAAATATTGCATCGCCGCTCAACGTTGAACGTTATAAAGTGTCTCGGGTATCTGTAGAAGTTTCACAATAAATTGATCGCTTGAGATGATGTTTACTGCGCTTGCTGATTTTTCTACTCGGCAACACGACAAAACAGTTGATTCCCTGCCAAGCATGATTGCCAGCAAAAAGTAGACCCCTGTTTCACCATTTTTATATTGCAATAGACCGCGCCGACGAACTGGGTTCCGGTATGCGCAAGATGATGATGTACGGCAAAAAGTATGGAGGATTGGATCCTCACTCAGCTTATTGAAGGTGATATATTTCGCATGATCATCAGTGTGCCGGAATTTGGAGAGAAACCTTCAAACACTCTTGTACGTGAGGCAGCGGAAGTTTCTTCAAGGCCCGAGTTGGGGCCAGAGTCGAGGCCAGAGTCGATTTTTGAAAGAGTCATCAAGGAGCTGCTCATCGGTGCCCGATCAAAATCTGAATTGTCTGCTGCGCTTGGTCACAGGTCGGTATCGGGAAAACTGAATGAACGAATCCGTGAAATGCTTGCTGATAACTTCATTGCATACACCATTCCTGATAAGCCAACAAGCCGACTGCAAAAATATCGCCTGACTTCAAAAGGCCGAAAACTCCAGGACAAGAGATGAAGCAGGCAAACCCATCAACATCCTTGTAAACAACGCCGTCAAGTTCAAAGTCGGTAAAGCCCTCAAAGACCAGATTGCGTGATAATAATTTACCAGCCTGACTACCATTTTTTTTATAGCCTAGTCTCAATAATGAGTTGTGGGCTATTGTTTTTTAAAACCCAACCCTGATATTTTGGAATACGGCGATGTTTGTGAGTGGAAAAACAAACCCCTGGAGCTACATGAGGGCTTTATATGAACCGGCAACTGTCAGTGGTAGTTTTGGGAAGTATGAAACACAGTGATAATTGTTATCGTTGTGGTGTCTGAGGTATAAATAACCAGATAAGGGATGTCCGAAAAGAATATCTCTCTGGTGCCATAAACTCGTCCAGGCTTGCCGCTTCCAGGATACAGCGTTAATTGCCTGGTGGTCTTTTTGATGAGGCTCAACACAGTGTTTCTTGCAGCTCTCTCGCTGTCCTGTTTTATGTAAGCCTCGATTTCGAAAAGGCATTTCTCTGCTTTCTTAGTCCAGACTATCATCAACTCTCTTCTCCCACTTTGCTACAAGCGTTTCATGATTAATGATCCGTCCTGCCTTGGCGTCTGCCAGACCTTCTTCAATGCTTTTGATCTGCCATTCATTGACGTCAAGGTATTGATTAATCGCCTCTTCAAGGACAAAGGTTTTCGTTCTTCTCGTTGCAGCAGCAAGAGCTTCAAGGCGCCGCTTGGTGTTGGTCTCAAGTTTGAAGCTGACCTGCTCTCTTTTCGTTGTCGTAGTCATGATGCTTATCCCATAATGGTTGGGTTCGTATTTCGATGTACTTTGTTAAAATACGGGACTGCCAGATATTCTCCAATTTGAAATGGCCACTATTGCTTAACTTTACAGCCAAATTAAATTCATTGTCAGTAACCTTCCTTGGTACATACAATGACAGTCGGCTGAAGGGGTTACTATGAGTTTAGCAATCTCTGAACGATTTCCGATGAGAAAGACTCTCCAATCGATGCAGCTTGTTAATATTGACTGAATAAACGAATCCATGAAATGCTGCAAATCATCTAACCGCTTTTAAGAATGCATATTCCATTACGCCATTTTGAGGACTACATAGACGAAACCATTTTGCGGAGAGGGTTGTCGTATTTTAAAAACGGCCAGGTGCACGAGCCGGACGAAATACGCACTGGTGAGTATGAAGCGATTGTAGAGGGTACGGACGATTACACGGTAAAAATGACCATTAAAAATGGCGCCATTACCGAGCATGTCTGCAGTTGCCCTTTCGATATGGGCCCGGTCTGTAAACATGTGGTGGCAGTAATCTTTTGCCTGCAGCAGGATGAGCTTGAACTGAAGCCGAAAAAAGTTCTGGCGAAGCCTGGTGCGCCCAAAAAAGCCAAAAAGCGTAAAACCATCGCGGAACAGGTGGATGAGCTGCTTGAAAAAACGGAACACGATGAACTTAAGAAGTTCGTGCGGGAACAGGCAGCCCTGAATGTCTCGTTCAGAAATCTGTTATTGTCATCGTTTGCTCCGCATAATTCCGATGAATCGCAAGGGTTTTATGAAAAACAGCTGAAATCGATTCTTCGCAGTGCAAAAGACAGGAATGGTTTTATAGACCGGTCCGATGCAAGGTATGTTGAAAATGCCGTTGCAAATCTTTTGGAAACAGCGAAAAAACACATCGATCACCGGAACTTCAAAAGTGCTGTTTTTATCTCTACCGCCATTATGGAACAGATGGTTGGAGCGCTTCAATATGCCGATGACAGCAATGGCGATATTGGGGGAGCAATCTATGCCGCTTGTGAGATGATCTATACGATTGCCAGCTCTCAACCTTCCGAAGATATCCGGATATTGATCATTGAGTACGCACTTTCAGCGGTTGCTCAAAAAATATATTCCGGCTGGGATTGGCATGTCGACATGTTGCGAATTGCCGCAAAACTTCTGAAAACCGAAGAGGAAATTGAGCGTCTTTACAAGGAACTTGATAAAGAACTTAGTTCAGGGTACGTCAGGGACGAGGCTCAAAGCATTAAGTATGAGGTCATCGTTAAAACGAAAGGCGAAAAAGAGGCTGGTGACTTTCTTGAATCGAATATATCCAACCCGAATTTACGGAGAAAGGCAATTCAGCTTGCTCTGGCGCATGAAAATTACAGCAAAGCCGTTTCAATAGCGAAAGGAGGGGTTGAGTATGACAAAAAAGACAAACCGGGACTGGTAAAAGAATGGTATGACTGGTTACTGAAAATTGCTCAGACTCAGGGGGAGAGAGAAAAAATCATAGACTATGCTCGCCGCTTGTTTATTGATGATTTCAGGCAAGAACAGGATTATTACCCCATCTTGAAACAGCATGTTGCCCCCGACAACTGGATTGTGTTCGTGGAGAAGATTATACAGGATCTTGCTGCAAAAGATAGATGGTATGCTAAAGAGCAGATTGCAGGGATTTTCATAAAAGAAGGGTGGACGGATAGGCTTTTGGAGTTGGTATGCAAGTCACCTGGCCTGCATACCATCGGGCAGTACGAAACATATCTTTCCGGAAAATATACTGCTGAAGTCGTTGATCTCTATGTCAATGCTCTTCTTGATTACATGAAAACCAATGTGGGAAGGAACCACTACAAAGAGGCCTGCAGGTATCTCCGAAGAATCATCAAGCTTGGTGCCCGAGAGAAGGCCAACGAAGTTATTTCATTTTTCAGGACTGAATATCGTAATCGAAAAGCATTGATGGAGGAATTAAATAACGTGTGACTTGAACTGTCGACAATTTGACTCACTCACCAATTTGAAATTCCATTACTCTTCAGCCACTGTTGAGCATCCGTATTTCCAAGCTTGGCAGCTTGAAGCAGGTCAGCTGTAGCTCCTTGTTTGTCTCCACTGTCAAGTCTTAACGCGGTACGATTGAGGTAAGCAGGAACAAACGACGGGTTAATCTCAATGGCCTTGGTAAAGTCACTTGTTGCGCCCTGATTATCTCCGAGGTCGGATTTAATACCGCCACGGTTATTGTATGTATCAGAAGATTTTGGATTGAGTTCAATGGACTTTGTGAAGTCCTCGATCGCGCTTTGCTTCTCTCCTGTGCTGAATTTCGCGGCAGCCCTGCTGTTGTAGGCTTCAGCAAATTTGGGGTCCAGCTCAATGGCTTTTGTGTAGTCGGCTATGGCACCCTTGAAATCATTGGCGCCAAATTTCACTTCAGCGCTTGAGAATAATTTTTTCGCGTCATCTACTGCATGAGCGCTTACGATATTGCTTGCAAGTATTACTGCAATTATTGCACCTAAAAGAATCCGTAAAGAATTTTTCATTGATTACACTCAATTGAAGTGGATGGTATTGCTGTATGTATAATTTAACCTGTGATTTCTCATGAAGAAGTCGTTGATGAATATAGGTGCTTTAACAAAGATGAACAAAAATTCGGTACTTATCTTGGCTTAAACAGATGCATGGTATTGTTCACCGTGATATTTCAAGCGTAGCTGCTGCTCATCAGCCGAATAATCCAACGGAACGAAATCGTTCATTCAGTCTATAATATTTTTGAAATATAGTGGCACAAATATTAAACTTGTGCTATTGTAGGCCTTGCCATAAGGGGTGTTCTGAATAATTTGCAGGGAAACAAGGAGAAAATGCATGCACATCCCTGATGGATATTTAAGCCCTGCGACTTGCGGGGTATTTGGTGCTGTTATGATCCCGATATGGGCAACAGCTTCGAAAGCTGTCCAGAAAACTTTGAGTGTAAGGCAGGTTCCCTATCTGGCGATTGGAGCAGCGTTCAGCTTTGTGATCATGATGTTCAATGTGCCCATCCCGGGTGGGTCGAGCGGCCATGCAGTTGGCGGTGTCCTTGTTGCCATTCTTTTAGGGCCGTGGGCAGCTTGTATCGCAATTACCGTTGCCTTGGTGATTCAGGCGCTCTTGTTTGGTGATGGCGGTATTACAGCCATTGGAGCAAATTGTTTTAACATGGCGTTTGTGCTCCCTTTTGTCGGCTATTATGTCTATAAATTGATCAGCTCCGGCAGTCCGTCTGGCTCATCCAGGCGTGTAATAGCTGCCGGTGCTGGTGCGTATTTCGGCATTTGTGCGGCAGCTCTCTGTGCCGGTATAGAGTTTGGTATTCAACCCCTACTCTATCATACGGCAAATGGTCAGGCATTGTACTCTCCTTATGGCCTGAAAGTTGCCATTCCGGCTATGGTTGCGGTGCATCTTCTTGTTTTTGGATGGGTTGAGGTGATTGTGACTGCATTGGTTGTCAAATATTTACAGAAACAGAACTCTGTTTTTTTCGAAGGAGGCAGATCATGACGCTTGCCAGAAAATTATGGATAGGGATGGGTGCTTTAATTGTATTGTCGCCTCTCGGACTGATTTTGCCGGAACAGTTCAAGTCAGGAAAGGCCTGGGGTGAGTGGGGATTGGATGAGATTCAGAAAATGACCGGGTATGTGCCGCAGGGTTTTCAGAGACTTTCCGGACTCTGGAAAGCTCCGCTGCATGATTATGCATTTCAGGGATGGGAGGGAAAAGGTCTCGTTCATTTGAGTTTTGCCTATATCATCTCTGCGTTTGTTGGTATCGCGATCATAACAGGAGTTGCATTTATAATAGGCAAAGTACTGGTGAAAGAACATGATTAACGCATCACACAAAAGGAGTGATTTTATAGAGCGTTCGATGTTGAGCGCGCTTGCTTTTTTAAAAGAAGCAACCATGTCGGAAGAGTATGCCAATCGTAAAGGTTTTTTGCAGTCGTTGGATCCCCGCTTCAAAACCATCTCCCTGTTAGCGTTTCTTCTGACGGCGGTCTCTTTGAAGAGCGCTGTGTTGATCGGCATCCTCTATGGATTGTGTTTAATCCTTGCCTTATTGTCCAGTGTTCCGGTCAGGCGCTTCCTGGTAAGGACACTGCTCTTCATCCCTTTGTTTTCGATTTGCATTGTACTTCCAACTTTGTTCAGTCTCGTGACTCCTGGTGAACCGGTCTGGTCTTTCCAAGTTTTGGGGGTGAGTGGTATTCTGACTCGACCAGGTGTGGACGGGGCAGTGCTCTTTGTGGTCAGGATTGCAACATCGGTGTCACTGGTTGTTTTATTATCATTGACAACACGGTATTCTGAGTTACTGAAGGTGTTAAGGGTATTGGGTATTCCGCAGATTTTTGTTCTAACAGTATCGATGTGTTACCGCTATCTCTATCTTTTTGCGACGATGGTGGAGAATATTTTTACCGCTGTTAAAAGTCGTGTCGGCGTGGTCTCCCGTCAGCGGCAGGGACAGAGCATTGTAACCTGGAATATTGCCAACACATGGAACAGAACAACACAAATGAGTGAAGAGGTCTATATGGCAATGCTATCGAGGGGCTACACCGGTGAACCTCGGCTCCTCTCTGAATTTAATGCAATGCCGAAAGACTGGGTCTGGCTGTTATGTGCCCTGATTATCTGTGCCGGCTTATTCTATAGCGGACATATTCTATGAGTGACACTGTTTTTGAAGTGAAGGATGTGCACTACTCCTATCTCGGTAAATTCCCTGCACTGTGCGGTATTGATATTACCATCCGGTCTGGTGAAAAGATTGCGGTCATTGGTGCAAACGGAACCGGAAAATCTACCCTGTTACAACTCCTGGATGGACTGATTTTCCCTGATCATGGTCACGTGACAGCCTTCGGAGAGAGGCTGCTTGAAAATTCGCAGTTTGATGCAAAAACTGCCCACCTCTTTAGAAAAAGGGTTGGCCTTGTTTTTCAGAATGCCGATATCCAGTTGTTTTGCCCTTCAGTGAGAGAGGATATTGCCTTTGGGCCGTTGCAGTTTGGCGTAGCTGCGCAGGAAGTCAAAAGGCGTACCCTTGAAGTCGCCGAAGTGTTGGATATCCAGCACCTGTTGGACAGGGTTCCTCATCAATTAAGTATCGGCGAGAAACGACGGGTTGCCATCGCATCTGTTCTTGCAATTGATCCGGATGTCTATTTATTCGATGAACCGACTGCAGGACTCGATCCGTTAACCGTCAGGCACATTATTGATTTTATCGTCAATGCCAATCGGCGAGGCAAGACCATTATTACTGCTACGCACGACCTGCATATTATCGGGGAGATAGCCGATACGGTCTATGTGTTCGGGCGGAACAAAAGTATTGTCAGGGGAGGCTCTTCGGACTCTGTCTTGAATGACCGGTCACTCCTTGAGTCAAATAATCTTATTCATATGCATCGTCATCACCATGAAGGCAGGGAGCACGTTCATCAGCATCTCCCGTTGGAGCCGCATGACTGAATAATTGGTATCCTGTTGGAACCCCTTTCTTATAAAACAGTATCCAAATGGATGGGGCAAAATATTTGCCCCATCCTGGATGATGATTTTTTCAGATTTAGAATGTCTGTGTTAAACCCACATTAAACGAACGACCCTGTCCGGCAACGGACTCGAACGGGCTGAGTCGTTTGCTTGCGAGGTTTTGGTCGTAGTTGATACCACCGAGCGGCAGGTAATAGAACCTGTCGAACAGGTTCGTGATACCAAAGTCGAGCCGGAGGTTTTTCCATTGGTATGCCGTGCGCAGATTGAGTATAGCAAATCCCGGAGTCGTCGGTTCTTTGCGGAGCGTATCAACCTCTGTTTTGTCGCTGACAACTTGCAGCTCCACAACATTGGTCCATCCGGAGACTCTCTGCTCCAGCGTAAGGTTACCATTCAACGGCATCATGTGGTAGAGAGAGTTTCCTGTGTCTGAGTTACGGCCATGAACATATCCAAGACTTCCACTAAGCTGACCTTGGCCATAGCTGCTGTTTTCCCAGAGGCTCAGTTTACCTGAGAGATCCAGCCCATAAATCCTTGCATCGTGATTGGCAAACTGCAGGGTGTTGCCTGTGGGTTTGAGGGTTAACACATTCACGTCAATGTAATCACTGACATAGGTGTAGTATGGTGTTACTTTCAAATCCCAGTTCTTGCGTGCACTGTCGTGCCAGTCTGCCGAGAGGCTCACGGTATTGGCAACTTCCGGCTTGAGGTCGAGATTGCCCACATAGGCATTGCCATCACCAACCCAGTTGATCATTCCTGCACACATAAAGCTTTTTGACCACGCATAGCGTTCGTAGAGGTTTGGTGAACGGGTTTTGCGGGCATAGCCGATCTCATAGTCAGCATTTGATGTAGGTTCGAATCTGGCCAGAGCTGTTAAGTCCAGATTATTGTCATTGCGCGCATGATCCTGAGCATTGAAGGCTTTGGCATCAGCAGCATATGTCATTCCGGTGTTGTACCCCTGGACACTGCCCGTATTCATCTGCACCAGTTCATCGCGTACACCGAGAATTGTAGTCACCTCTTTGCTCACCTTAGCTTCCCATTCAGCAAAAAGACTATACCGGTCACGACGCCCGTCATTGATGTTTATGAAAGTGTTCGGCGACATCATCATGCTGCCGGCAACCGGCGGCCATGAGTCGTTAAGGGTAAAGCGGTGGAATTCATGTCCGAGGCGCAGGATGTTCTTTTCGGCAAATGGAATTTCCGTCTTCAACGAATAGCCCAGGTCGATACCGCGAGTTTCCATCGGCATATATTTCATTCCGCTCTGAACAGCAGGGATTGCCAACTTATCTTCGCCGGAATCCATTCTGTGATAGGTATTCTCCCAGAAAGCTTTCGCATCAAGTTTTCCCCAGCTGAAGCTATCCTTATAGCCGATATTGATATAAGAGGCGTTGTTATCGACCAGGTCCATCCACTGGTTGACAAATCCCTGATTAGGAATCGATTGATGCCCTGCTTTGAGGGTCAAAAGGCTGGTGTCGCCTTTTAGGGCTAAAGTGGCTCCCAGATTACGTGATTCGTAATAGGTTGATGTTACGGTATTACCATGACCATCCTTGTAGTCCTTGGCATGATCGATGGAGCCGGTAACTCCAAAGCTGAGGTTGCTGTTTGCGACTGCGCCTGAAAATGCAGCCCCGGTGCTTTGACTGACGCTTCGGTAATAGGTCGAAACACTGCCCGATGTTTTGGCGTCCTCTCCTGGTTTGGCGAAAACCGGCAGATCCGATTCAACGTGGATGGTTCCCCCTATGTTGTCACCGCCATAACTGACAGGCGTAACACCGGCTTTAACTCCGATGCTGCTCACGTTTGACGGTGCGATGTACGACAACGGCGGATTCATGTGGTTGGCACAGGCCGATGTCAGGCACATACCGTCAACGTATATGATTAAGCGATCGTCTCCCAGTCCATGAACAATCGGCAGGCTCGAAACTCCACCACCAGTAGCAAGAGCGACTCCTGGTTCATTCTTCAGTAACGATGCTGTATCACTGGTTTTCAGACGTTTGGACGCCAGTGGAGCCTCCGGCTTTTCTGACGTCCCCGTAATAACGGTTTCCGGACTTATCGCATCCTGACTAAACGCATTAAGGGGAACTGCTGTGCTCAGGAGAAGAAATGCGAGCGGTTTTATATAAAATCGATGTAAATGTTTCATAAAGATTATTTCAGGATGATTGACTGACAATAGTTTATCTCCGAAATCCAGAGATTTCATGAAAAAGATTCAGGAGGT
>CAIVCU010000030.1 GCA_903904495.1 uncultured Chlorobiaceae bacterium | reverse complement strand
TGGATTTCCCATCTGAAATAAGCAGGGTGTTGTTTCCCCACCGATAGGCAAATAATCCGTTCTGATCCTGAGGATCAGCAAGCCGTAGAAAATTAAGATATCCATTCTGGCTTTGCGCCATTCTGCTGCGAGCGAGCAGTTCCGGCGTTGTTTCTTCCACAACCCTGCCTTTGTGTACAACAAGAACCCGCTCTGTCATCAGCTGCATCTCAGTCAGTGAATGCGATATAAAGAGATAGGGAATGCGGAACTCTTCCCCCACACTTCTCAGGTAGGGAATAATCTGGAAACGGAGCGTATCATCAAGAGCAGCAAGTGGCTCATCCATAAGCAGGAGGCGCGGATTTGAAAGGACAGCCCGGCCAAGTGCCACACGTTGTTTTTCTCCTCCTGAAAGATATTGTACCCCTCTATGCATAAGGGGATGCAGCTGAAGCAGATCAATAAGTGCTTCAGGTGTTATGCGTCTGTTTTCAGCACGACATCGTTTATAGCCATACAAAAGATTTGTTTTGACGCTAAGGTGCGGGAAAAGCATCGCCTGTTGAAAAACAAGAGCAATGCGCCGTTTTTCAGGCGATAGATCAATGCCTCGCTCACTGCTGAACAGGCACTCACCATCAAGGATAATTTCACCATGATCCGGCTGAAGCATCCCTGAAACAAGATGGACAAGGGTTGATTTTCCGCTGCCCGATTCACCGAAAATTCCGACCCGATCGCCTGAAACATCGGCTTTAAGCTGCAGCTGAAAGTTGCCCAGTTTTTTTTCGACATCAATCCGCAGCTTCATAATCCTCTGCTCCTGTCAAGTTGTCTACCCAGTATTTCATGCAGAAAGAGCACGGCGACTGAAATGACTACAGAGACCAGGCAGAGCGACAGGGCCATTGTTCCGCTTGAAGGTGAACTTGCATACTCATAAATCGCCAGAGGGATGGTCTGCGTTATCCCCGGAATATTACCGGCAACAATGATTGTAGCACCAAATTCACCCAGACTTCGGGCAAACATCAGCGATGAACCTGCAAGAATACCTCTCAGCGAAAGAGGTAAAACAATGGTAATGAGGGAGTCATACCATGATGCGCCAAGGCTTCGTGAAGCCTCGATAAGCTGCAGGTCGATCGATTCCATCCCAAGGCGGATTGAGCGCACCAGCAGCGGAAACCCTACAGCGGCAGAAGCTATGACCGCAGCTTTCCAGGTAAAAATCACCGATAATCCCGAAGCTGCAAGCAGTTTTCCAAGCCAGCCGTTTTTACCGAGCAGCAGCAGCAGAAAATAACCTATGACCACCGGCGGCAGGGTCAGCGGAAGATTAATGAGAACTTCCAGAACGACTTTACCCCTGAAAGGCTTGAACACTATCAGCCAGGCGGTAGCAAAGCCGAAAGGCAGGGCAATTGCTGTTGCGGTCAGGGCAACTTTAAGGGAGAGCCATATGGCTGTTATATCTTCCGGTGTAAGGAGCATCAGATCAAAAGCGGTTCCATGTTTTTTTAAGGATGAATAATGACCCCGATATCCGCAGGCTTACCGAAATAGACCGATGAGAGTACCAGTATATCGACACCGGTTTCAGCATAGGCCGCGGCATTATCAGCATTTATGCCTCCGGCTGCTGAAATTGTAATTCCTGGTTTTGCCTGACGAATCTGTTTGACCACTATTGAAAGTTCGTCTGGAGGAAGTTTGTCGACCTGAACAACGTCAACACCTGCCACTGCAATTTTCAAGGCTTCCTCAGCGCTCTCGGCCTCTACAATAATTTTATGTTCAGGGGTTTTAGCTTTCAGCTCGGCGATGGTTTCCAGAAAACTTTCCAGGCCACCCATAAATACTGAATGCTGCCTGAATACAAGGATTGAATCCGAAAGGCCGATCCTGTGCGGGAGTGCACCGCCGGCCATGATGGCCTTCAGGGCAATTTTTTTTGTTCCTGGAAACGACTTCCGGGTTGTCACTACAGTAATTCCCGGATTGACTTTTTTTGCACGGTTTACTATAGTTCTGGTTCTTGTGGCAATACCTGATGCATATTCCAGCAGGTTCATGGCGACTTTCCATCCGGCATGAAGGCTGCCCGCTGGCCCGGTGGCAGTAAGGATGGTCACGCCGGCCTCAACCATTGAACCGCTCTCAAGGCAGCAGGTTACGGTTGCCCCGCACAGTTCAAGCACGCGTGCAGCCTCTTCCGTGCAGCACAGTACTGTTGAATGGCGGCTTGTAAACGTTATCTCGCCCATGAGAGAGCCGATCCCAAGCAGGGATGTGGTTATATCCCCGTAAGGCACATCCTCTTCTATAAACCGCTCAATATCACGGTCTGGTAGTTGATACAGCATCATGGTGTTTACTAATCGATTATTTCTTGTCAAGTGGCTTATTATAGTTAATAATTAAGTTAAATATAACAGAAAACCTTAATAAATTAATTATCCAGCTTATTTTTAAAGCGAAGATGTTACATCGGTGTAGTATGTCTTGATATCTATAATGAGATGGCCAATATGTTAGTTATCGTTATGTAATCATGAGGATAACGAATTATCATATTTTTATAAAAACAATTTGACGTATCTGCTATTATGCTAAATTTTTTTGTAGTTAAAATTACAGTAAAATCACACGCTTTCTTTTGACTTTTTTTGCGGTCACAGGGTATTTGAATAATTTGTAGTTGAGTCGGAGAGCAATTGGATTGTGACTTTCAATAAGCAGGATTTTAAAGGTTGCCAAACATTCGGCATCGATCTTGCAACGCCGAAAGAATTTTTACACCTATTAGGAGAGTTATAATGAGCACATTGAGTGTCAGACTTCCTGAGTCCCTGCATAAAAAGGCAAAAGAGTTGGCAGCTCAGGAGAGAGTATCGATAAACCAATTCATCAGTTCAGCCCTGGCAGAAAAAATTTCCGCTTTGATTACAGAAGATTATTTGCACGAAAGAGCTGCACGAAGTAGTCGTGAAAAGTTTTTGAAGGCACTGACCAAGGTGAGTGCTGTTGAGCCGAATGAAAATGATCGGTTGTAAATTGTTTTCTGGTCGAAAGGGAATCTTGCCGATAGTCTGGTATTGCCTGTTGCTTTTTATTGTTTATTAATCGTATATTTGCGATGAACTAAAAGAAGGGGATGATGCAAAGAACATTATCAGTCATTGAGTACAGTGTTGACGAAGAGACCATGGCATTGATAGCCAAGGCGCTCAGTCATCCGGTGAGACTGAAAATATTGAAACTGCTTGCGACGCATAAGTGTTGTTTTACCGGTGAGCTGACGGAGCGTATTCCGATGGCGCAATCAACGATTTCGCAGCACCTTAAAGCTCTTATGGAAGCAGGCTTGATTCAGGGGGAGATAAATCCGCCTAAAGTCCGTTACTGTATCAATTCTGAGCAATGGTTGAAAGCCTCTCTGCTTTTCGGGAAGTTTTTCAAAGCTGATAAGGAGCGCCTCTGCGATTGCGGCTGATTTTTTTTAACATAATAATCGTTCATTGACGATAAACTTATAAACGTACAAAGGATATAAACATGATGAAAGTAAAAATTCTCGGCAGTGGCTGTCCAAGCTGTAATCAACTTGCTGATGCGGTAAACGCTGTGATTGCTGCTGAAGGTATTGCAGCATCCGTTGAAAAGGTGGAAGATATTCAGCAGATCATGGCTTACAACGTTCTCTCTACACCTGCGCTCGTGGTCGATGAAAAGGTTCTCTCCAAAGGGCGTGTTCTTTCATACGTAGAGATTAAAGAGTTGCTGACTGCAAAACCGCATAGCTGCTGCGGAAACCATGGCAATAAAGGCAGTCACGGCGGCTGCTGTTAATATACTATGACGGCTTTTCGACAACCTTCAGGCACCGATTCTCAGACATCGAATCTTCAATGGATTTTCGGGGTAGCAGCGGCAGCTGTTTTGTGGCTGCTGCTCTATAATAACCTTGAGTGGTTTGCAACTCAGCTGCTTCAGCTCACGGCTATAAGCCGGACTAACCGTTTCGGGGAGGCCTTGTTCTTTTTTATCTATGAAGTGCCAAAAGTGCTGCTGCTTCTTACAGGCGTGGTTTTTCTGATGGGTGTGATCCATACTTTTATTTCGCCTGAGCGAACCAGAGCACTGCTTTCAGGTCATAGAACTGGGGTTGGAAACGTCATGGCTGCCACTCTCGGCATTGTTACTCCATTCTGCTCCTGTTCAGCGGTACCGCTGTTTATAGGGTTTCTTCAGGCGGGCATTCCGCTTGGAGTGACCTTTTCGTTCCTGATTTCAGCCCCGATGATCAATGAGGTCGCCCTTGCGCTGCTTTTCGGCATGTTCGGCTGGAAGGTTGCCCTGCTCTACACAGGTATGGGACTCGCGGTTGCGATTGCAGCCGGTATGGTGATCGGTAAACTCCGGATGGAAAAATATCTGGAAGAGTGGGTTCAGAAACTGCAGGAGAGCACTATATCAGCTGAAGTGGAGGATGCATCGATAAGCTGGTCCTTGCGGCTGCATGAAGGCGTCAGGCATGTTCGTGAAATTGTCGGCAAGGTGTGGTTCTATATTGTTCTCGGAGTTGGGCTCGGCGCGGGAATACACGGTTATGTGCCGGAAAACTTTATGGCTTCGCTGATGGGCAAAAGCGTCTGGTGGTCAGTTCCTGCAGCTGTCCTGATCGGGGTGCCCATGTACTCGAATGCTGCAGGTATTCTTCCTGTCGTTCAGGCTCTGCTCGGCAAGGGTGCGGCACTTGGTACGGTGATGGCATTCATGATGAGCGTTATTGCCCTTTCCGCTCCTGAAATGATTATTCTACGCAAAGTGCTTAAGCCCCGTCTTATTGCTGTTTTTGCAGGCGTTGTTGCCACCGGCATCATGTGCGTCGGTTATGTGTTTAATCTTCTCCTCTGAAAAGAGCCTTTCAAGAGCATCTCTCAGTCTATTGCAGAATTACCAGGACGCAATCAGTGGTAACTCTTTGTCCCGGCAACTCATACCGCTGACTCAGTTCATCAGCTTACCGTGAAGGAATCATCAGTGGAGATACTCCGTTCTCATATCCATAGCAGTCAGGATGAGAAGTGATCAGTCTGGCAGGTGATTGAGCAATGGA
>CAIVCU010000029.1 GCA_903904495.1 uncultured Chlorobiaceae bacterium | reverse complement strand
GTTGATATCTGCGTGCCTTCTTTTATACACTGTCGAAAGTAAGATAAAACCTTCAATGCACACCCCCGAGTAATTTGTCAACGCATTCACCCGCCGCCCTGAAACAAGACTCAATAGATGCACCTCGACGATAATCTCCTGTTGCACCAAAACCGGTAAAAGGTTCAAGCATTTTATCAATATCACGAAGCAGGTGATGATGCAAGGGCGAATAGGCACATAATCCTTCGACAATATACCGATAAGCGAATGACTCCCTCATGTTATCTCTTATCGTGAAATATGGGCCGGCTATCTTCTCTCCGAGAGCGACAACATCTTCTGGTGCTGAAGTTTCATAAATAACGGATCTCGAGACCCTTCCACTGAACGTATAACGTACCAGGTCAAGATCATTGATGCCATAGGCACCGGCATTGCTCAACGGAATAGTATGATCGAAAACCATCGCCCGCTGCGACTTCTGAAAGACATCCCTGCGGTATTTAACAATAGCGATTGCAACCGGGTAATACCTTATTTTTTTGAGCAGGGCTGAAGCATCGGGAAGAAGCTCATCAAGCAAAACACTCAACCGGATTGCAGGCAGAGCAGAAATAACCTTGTCGTAGACCGCTGTTGAGGAAACGCCTTTGTGTAGGAGGCCGATCGTAATACAACCACTCCCTTGATCACTTGAAACTGAGGTAACCCAGTGTCCTGTCAGAATTCTCAGCGAGCTGTCCCTTGCTGAAGCTTGGAACGCATCCAGCATTCCATGCATGCCTTTCTTTAACTGTTCATAGCTGTCAATGATAAGCGCAAGGTTTGAACCAAAATTTCCAGGATAGCATTCATCGGGCTCCGCTCCATTCATACGGACTGTAACCGGCCTTACAACATGACTTAAACAGGGCTCTTTCAAATAGCCTGCAAGAGAAACATTGTCATACTGTTCGGCAATTCTATTGAAATAATCGCTGTTGAGAACACCCTGTCTACGATCTTTCAGGATTGCCCGAACATGAGGATATAGCTTCCGAATGCCATCAAAACCACACAAACTGATAAATCGAAGGGTATTAAGGAGCTTCGCTCCCTCCTTGTTGATACGAACAATACGGCCGTTTATCATCTGAGACGTGTTGAAACCGAAATACTCGTAATCATTAACACCGCATTCCCTCACAAAGTCCCGGAATAAGGGGTAATTTTTACCGATATTCTTGCCTCCGAAATCAAGCCAACGACCAAGCAGCATTTCACTGCCTATTCGACCGCCGATTTGATCTTCCGATTCATAGAGATCAACCTCAAAATTACGCTGCCGAAGGTAAAAAGCCGAAGCAATCCCCGAAACCCCACCTCCTATGACTGCTATTCGCGTCATAGTGATGGCTCTGCTTCAAGAATTCTGCTGACTTTTGTTGCGAACTGCAGTTTGTTTCTTGTTGCTATTTTTTCAACCCGTTCTCTCTGATGCAGATACCGTTGGCTACTCATGAAAGCAAATGCTTTCAATGTGGCATCAGCACACACCTTTCCCCACTGCATCACCTGAATATAGATAGATGCATCCTTGTCTTCACTTGTCTCATCAGCAGTAAAGGCACTGTAGGACCTAAGAATAATGGGAGCGCTGGATTCAAGGTAATGAAAGAAATTAGTGTTGTAGTTCAATAGTGCAAGTCCACCATCAAAAGATAACCCCTGTATGTGCGCAGTAGCAATTGCGGTCTGTCTCAGCGCCTCAAGCAGGAGCATCCCCTGAACGTGGTCCGAAGTGTGATCGAATGTCAGTTCATCAGTTTCATTAAACATGTTGAAATAGAGCATCCGTCCTGAAGCTAACACCTCTGAAATCAATACATTGGAATCGTTTTTTTTATGCACGTATTTTTTATCTATAGGACCAGGAATTTGATCATCAAGCGTTACGGCAAGCGGACTTTTTATCAGATTTTTAAAGTCGAGTGGCAGCTTTTTCATCAGACCGGCAGCAGTCTCTATATCAAATGAAGCGTCTTTGCTACTCACAGGATAAGAAAGCGTTCTGACCTCTGCATATACATGAGGATTGACCTGACGATACTCAGGAGAGATATAGATCTCACATGTTTCACCGAGAAGCAAAAGAAAGTGGGCAACCTCATCAACGGAGGAAACAATAACCGTCTGAGGAACATCAACCTGCGAAGGAAGTCTATCTCCATTGAATAGCAATGTAAACGACTTTCTGCCCGGATTGAGTGTAAGAATTCCATAATCCCTTCTTGGCAGCCTGAACGTTCTCTGTATTGGCAGTCGAGTTATCGGTGAAGGGGGAACGGTTGTATGTAATAGAGAACGGGTTAGTGATTGCTTTAACATATTACTACTCAAAAAACACAGTTTAATAAACTAAACACTGCTAATTTACCCTTGTTGTGTAAATAAGTACCGCTTTGCGGAAAAAAATTTAAACGTAAAAGAGGGCTAGTGATACTTTCAATATAGTTTAATAGCAATAATTTTAGAGAGAACCTGTCCTATTTGTAACACTGTTATGACCTGATTTTTTGTTTTTTTCCAAAAACTCACTCTTATTCCGACAAAAAATGCAAGGATATGAAAACTAAAAAGTGTCTCCCGTGAAACTGATGATACTAATGAGGATATTTGTTCCTGCAATACTTCGGGAAGTTTCGGGATTTTCGTATTTTTGGCTTTTTAAAACCCTAATTCGTCTTCATCTATGAGCCAGCTCGATTTACTCAATATTGTCCAGCGTCCCCGAAGACTCCGTAAATCTGCCGCGATCAGAAACCTTGTACAGGAAAATATCCTGACGGTCAATGATCTTGTCTATCCGCTCTTTGTCTGCCCGGGAACCAACATCGTTGAAGAGGTATCTTCAATGCCTGGAAGCTTCCGCTACTCTATCGACAATGCTGTAAAAGAGTGCAAAGAGCTCTGGGATCTTGGTATACAGTCTATCGACCTGTTCGGTATTCCAGAAAAGAAAACTGAAGACGGCAGTGAATCATACAATGATAACGGTATCATCCAGGAGGCAATCCGAGCTATCAAGGCCAAGGTTCCTGATCTCTGCATCATGACCGATGTGGCACTTGACCCCTTCACTCCGTTCGGCCATGACGGTCTGGTAAAAGATGGCATTATCCTCAATGACGAAACCGTTGAGGTGCTCTGTAAAATGGCCATCTCCCATGCTAATGCAGGAGCTGATTTCGTCTCCCCGAGCGACATGATGGACGGCCGTATCGGTGCCATTCGCGAATCACTTGACGATGCCGGCTTCTCCGATGTTGGTATACTCTCCTACGCCGCTAAATATGCATCAAGTTTTTACGGCCCGTTCCGTGACGCACTGCACTCAGCACCACAGTTCGGTGATAAAAAAACATATCAGATGGATCCCGGCAATACAGACGAGGCCATGAAAGAGATCGAACTTGACATCATGGAGGGAGCTGACATTGTTATGGTAAAACCCGGCCTTGCCTATCTCGACATTGTCTATCGCACTAAAGAGCGCTTTGATGTTCCGGTGGCGATTTATCATGTATCCGGTGAATATTCCATGGTCAAGGCAGCCGCCCAGCGCGGATGGATTGATGAAGCACGCGTCATGATGGAATCACTGCTTTGTATGAAACGTGCCGGTGGTGACCTTATTTTTACTTACTATGCAAAAGAAGCTGCGAAAATACTTCGCTGAACCTCTTTGAAAAAAGAATAACCCACTAGAAAAAGCCCGGTTGTACGTTCAGAAAACAGCCGGGCATTTTACTGTTTGAAGCCATGATACGATACTTTACCGCAGGAGAGTCCCATGGACCTGCCCTTTCGGCAATAGTGGAAGGGATGCCGGCTGGAGTTCCCATAAACTCCGGCGAGATCAATGTCCAGTTAGCCCGCCGCCAGCAAGGACATGGACGAGGAGGGCGCATGAAAATCGAGACCGACAAGGCTGAGGTGCTCTCTGGCATCCGCTTCGGCAAAACAATCGGTTCACCAATCGCACTGGTCATTAGAAACCGCGACTGGGAAAACTGGACAACAACCATGGCCCAGTTTGAGAAACCTGATGAGGAAATAACGAAAATCAGCATTCCAAGGCCCGGCCATGCCGACCTTGCAGGACGGATAAAGTACGGCTTTGACGATATTCGTCCTGTTATCGAGCGTTCCTCAGCACGGGAAACTGCTGCACGGGTGGCTGCAGGAACACTGTCAAAAATGTTTCTCAAAGCTCTCGGCATCGAAATCGGCAGCTATATTTCGGCTATCGGACCCGCAGCGGAACCTTTGCCCGATCTTCAGCTTGCCAAACTGCTCAGCAAAGGTGCGGAAACTGTTTCAAAACATGCTGACCTTTCACCAGTCCGCATGCTCGAAAAAACCACCGAAGCCGCAGCTCTGGCAGCGATTGATGCAGCGAAAGAAAATGGTGACACTCTGGGTGGAATCATAGAAATATTTATCACCGGAGTACCGCCTGGCTTCGGAAGTTATGTGCAGCACGACAGGCGTCTTGATGCTGCACTAGCAGGTGCAGTAATCTCAATTCAGGCCATCAAGGGAGTTGAAATAGGAAGCGCCTTTGACAATGCAAGAAAACCCGGTTCACAGGTGCACGATGAATTACACCTTGATATGGAAAATGGAATTTCAAGAAAAACCAACAGGGCTGGCGGACTCGAAGGGAGCATGTCGAGCGGACAGATCATTCATCTTCGGGCAGCAATGAAACCTATTTCCTCGCTGGTCTCTCCACTGCTGTCATTCGATATTGAAACCCTGCAGCCGACTCTTTCACGTTTCGAAAGGAGTGACACCTGCGCAGTCCCAGCTGCTGGTGTGGTAGTCGAAGCGGTCGTTGCCCCTGTCATCGCCAATGCATTGCTTGAAAAGCTCGGTGGCGATCATCTGGATGAAATTCTGCAAAGACTAAACATTTATAGGGAAACCATCCGCAACACGTTTCGAGCCTAACCCTTTGAAGGGCCTTCTTTTCTGGCAGGGACAACACTCGCTGGTTCATATCAAGAGAAGGCTCAGGCACCTCAGTTTTACCTACAATCTGGGCAGGAACCCCGACAACAGTGTAATGTGGCGGTACATCGTCAAGTACCACACTACCCGCCCCTACTTTCGCTCCTTCTCCTATCACAACATTACCCAGAATCTTGGCACCGGCACCAATCATCATTGATTTTTTCACCTTAGGATGACGATCACCGCTTTCCTTTCCTGTACCGCCAAGCGTCACCTCATGCAGAATAGAAACATTACCTTCAACGACCACCGTTTCACCAATCTCACTTCTACCCTCATCACCATATAAAATCGTTCTTCTCATAAATACCAATAATATTACTTGTTTTTCTTTGTTAATACATAGAATTTACGTATTTATAACGTAAAGATAACATAGTAATTGAAGTAATACTTGCCATTATGACAAACCAAAACCATAACATAGAAAAACAATTACCTGCGCTTTCACCTTTAAAACCGATTACCTCAAGCAGGCACATAACCATCCAGAGAACAGCAAAAAGATGGCGCATACAGTTAAAGACTTCTATTGGTATCTGCAGGGTAATCAGTATATCAATTTTCCCTCATGCAAGGCGAACATTGATTTCGAGCAGGCCGGCGTGGCCTGTCAGACGCACTTTATAAAGCCTGATTCTGATGAATTCTTTTTAAGCCGTATAAAAAATACGGTCTGACCTGAATCCTAACCGTCATTTCGATGAACACAGCTTATCGCCTTTGTTGGAACATGGCCAGGAACAGCTGGTTTACCAATTCTGTTGTAACGCTGTCATTGCTGACGGGAGTAAAAGCTCTTGCGTTACCCATCAACGGACAACTGGCTGCCGGCAAAGCGACCATCAGTAAACCGTCTTTCTCTGACATGCAAATCGTTCAGGAAAGCGACAGGGCAATCATCAACTGGATCTCCTTCGGTATCGCCAAAGGTGAATCCGTAATGATTACCCAACCGACAAACCAATCCACACTGCTCAATCGGGTCCTGGGCAACAATCCTTCCGAAATCTTCGGTACCCTGAATGCAAACGGACAGATTTTTCTTGTGAACCCGAACGGGGTGCTTTTTGGTACAGGAGCAAGCGTGAACGTTGGCGGACTGATAGCATCAACGCTCGCCATAAAGGACAGTGATTTCCTTACAGAAAAATACACGCTGTTTAAGGATGGCCATGCAGGCCCGATAGTTAATCAGGGAAAGATCAACGGTGGTTTCATTGCACTTCTCGGCAACACTGTCGAGAACTCCGGCAGCATGATGACATCCAGAGGTTTGGCAGGAATAGCTGTTGGTGAGGATATCACTCTCAACTTCGATCCTGACGGTCTTGTTGCAATAAAGGTAGACAAGGCAACCTATAACGCTCAGATAACGAACAGCGGAGTCATTGAAACCAGTGGCGGCATGGTAATAATGAGTGCGACAGCCGCCGATGTACTTCTGGCCACAGCAGTAAACAACAGCGGCAAAGTGCATGCCGGCACTATCACAGAACGGAACGGCAACGTCATGATCGAATCCGGAACAATCGTCAACAGTGGAAGTATCGAGGCCGGAAACAAGATTGACGCAAGTGCTGCCGGTACAATGATAAACACAGGCAAAATCACCGCTCCTGAAATCAGCGCGACAGTTAATAACCTCATCGATGCAGGTTCCTGGGATACCGGCAGATTCCCAACCGGTGGAAATATCCTCATCAATGCTCTGGGCAGCATTGAGCAGACTTTAACAAGCCATATAAACGCCGATGGTGATAATGGCGGAAATATCTCCATCACCGCAGGAAAAAGCCTCTATCTCTCAGGAGCATTCAGCGCATGCGGCACTGCATTCCAGGGCGGGGAAATACGCATCACCGCGCCAGAGACTTTACTTGCCGGTACAACGGTCAAAACCGACGGACAGAGTGGAGGCGGACAAATCTATATTGGCGGTGGCTGGCAGGGCAACGATATCTCCCTTGCCAACGCAATGAGCACAAAGGTAACATCAAGCAGCACAATTCACGCAAACGCTCTTGAGAACGGTAATGGTGGCAAAGTCGTGCTCTGGTCGAACCAATCCACATCCTTTGCAGGCGCTATCGAGGCTAAAGGAGGAATAAACAGCGGCAACGGTGGAGAAGTAGAGGTATCAAGTCATGAGCAGCTTTCTTTTGAAGGCAACGTCATCACGGCTGCACCAAAAGGCCAAAACGGCCTGCTGCTGCTCGATCCACGGAACATCACTATTGACGCCAATCCAACAGCTAAAACCTTTTACCTCATCTCACTGCCTGATACCGATCCCGTTGCAGGCAACCAGCACGGTTCGGGTAAAATATTTGAACTCGCAAACGGCAATATATTAGTTGCAAGTCCATCTGATGATTTCGTAGCCATTGATGCCGGTGCTGTGCGTCTTTACAAGCCGGATGGAACTCTGCTCTCTGTGCTGAGTGGTTCAACAGCTAACGACATGGTAGGCTTGAATGTCAATCTCCTTACTGGCAATAATAATGCTGTCACCTCAACCACAAACTGGTCCAATGCCGGTCAGGCTAACGCGGGTGCCGTGACCTGGATTGATGGCACCAGTGGTATCAGCGGGAACGTGACAGTCATGAACAGTCTGGTTGGTTCCTCTGCAAATGATAGCGTAGGCTGTGTAATAACAGTGCTAACAAACAGCAACTATGTGGTAAGCTCACCACACTGGAACAACAACTCTGGTGCGGCTTCATGGGGGTACGGCACAACACTCGGCAGTAGACTGACCGGTACGATATCCAGTGTGAACAGCCTGATCGGTTCTTCACCGAATGATGGTATCGGCTCTCATGTGACGGCTTTGAAGAACGGCAACTATGTGACGAGTTCCGGATCCTGGGATAAAGTCAATACCGACAACAGCCTCATTACGGATGCGGGAGCAGTGACATGGGGCGATGGCTTCATGGGAACAACAGGAACAGTAAGTGCGGCAAACAGCCTTATCGGCTCAACAAAAAATGATTTTGTAGGATCCAATGATGTGGGCTCAAATAACGTGACCGCTCTGACAAACGGCAACTATGTGGTGAGTTCCGGTTATTGGGACAATGGAAAAGCCATCAATGCAGGGGCCGTCAGCTGGGGAGACGGCCAGGGTGGCACAATCGGAGCCGTCAGCGCAGATAACAGTCTGGTTGGTTCAAAATCAAGTAATCAGGTGGGATGGGGAAGTGAAGCGATTACGGTTCTTACGAATGGAAATTATGTGGTAGTGTCCGGGTTGTGGGACAATGGAACAGCTACCAATGCCGGTGCAGTAACCTGGGGAAGTGGAATTGGAGGTACTGTCGGGATAGTCAGCGCAGCCAATAGTCTGGTCGGTTCTAACAAAAATGATTACGCAGGATCTGATAGTGCAGCATCAAATAACGTAACCGCACTGACGAATGGAAATTATGTAGTGAACTCAAAATACTGGGACAATGGTACGGTCGCCGATGCTGGAGCCACTACCTGGGGAAACGGGCTGGGTGGCACTGTCGGAACGATAAGTTCAGGAAACAGTCTGACCGGTTCGCTTCCTAATGATGGAATAAGCTCAAGAGTAACAGCTCTGTCAAACGGTCACTATGTCGTTGGTTCACCAAACTGGAGCAATGGAGCTGGTGCAGCAACCTGGGGTACCGGAGATTCTGGCGGCATCCGATTGACAGGTACAATATCCGCTGATAACAGCCTAATCGGGGCTACGCCTGGTGATAAAATTGGTTCTTCGATAACGGCACTGACAAACAGTCATTATGTTGTTGCTTCCCCAAGCTGGAACAACGGAGCTGGTGCGGTGACCTGGTGTAACGGCGAATCAGGCGGCATAAGGTTGACAGGAACGATATCAGTTGAGAACAGCCTGATCGGTTCTTCGGCTAATGATGGGATTGGCTCTTCGATAACTGCACTGACCAACGGTAATTATGTTGCCTCTTCCGGATATTGGGACAGGATTAATTCTGACAATAGCGTCGTTACCGATGCAGGTGCCGTCACATGGGGCAACGGGCATGGTGGCACAACTGGAATAGTAAGTGGTTCCAACAGCTTGATTGGATTGAGCAAAAATGATTACGCAGGGTCGGATGATTCGAGAGCGAATAATGTGGTTGCGTTGATGAACGGCAACTATGTGGTGAGTTCCAAATATTGGGATAATAACACTGCCGTCAATGCCGGTGCGGTAACCTGGGGATGTGGACTTGGTGGAACTGTCGGAGCAATAAGCACGGCCAACAGTCTTTTCGGATTGAAAACAGGCAATCAGGTGGGCAGTGTAACGGTAACGCCAAACGGGAACTATGTCGTTACGTCACTGCTATGGGATAACGGTTCAGCCACCAATGCTGGGGCCGTGACATTCGGGGATGGAGCTGGAGGCACCGTCGGAGCTGTGAGCTCGTTTAACAGTTTTGCCGGTTCAGCAAAAGAGGACCAGGTTGGCTCTGGAGGTATTACTCCGCTCACCGTTGGAAACATGAACGGCTGTTTTGCTGTCAGCTCTCCTGCTTGGTTGAACAATACAGGCCGGGTTGATATTTTTACATCTGTCCCTGTTGCACAGCAATACTCCTCCAATCCAGGAAGTGATAACACCTTTACTCCAGATAAGATCACTACTCTGCTGAATTCGGGCGACAATGTGATACTGAAGGCTAACAACGACATTACCGTTAATTCATCAATTCTCAGCAGCAGTCATGGAATAAACAGTGGCGATCTTACCCTGAATGCCGGACGAAGTATTCTCCTGAATGCCAATATCTCCATCAACAGCGGCAAACTGTCACTCGTAGCCAATGATACCAGGGATAACGGCGTAGTGGATGCCTTCAGGACTCCAGGAAGTGCTGTGATCACCATGGGAGCTGGCTCAAGTATCAATACAGGTAATGGGATTATCAATATTGAACTGCGCGATGGAGCAGGCAACACCAACCGTGAAAACGGTGATATTACGTTGCGCGATATCAAAGCCGGCACAATCAGTGCCGTGAACAATGGGTTTACGACAGGTTCCGGTATTGCACTTGCATCCGGAACTCTTGCAGCCAATGCCTCAAGCGGCAGCAGCATTGTGCTAAGCGGCAAGAAGTTCGACAACAGCGCAGGGGGATTACTCTCCACGTCCGGCTCAGCCCGATGGATCGTCTATTCGGACAATCCCGGAGTAACCGCCAAGGGGGGATTAACGTCTGACTTTCGTCATTACAACGCAAATTTCAGCAGCTATGCGCCCGGCGACGCGAGTGAATCCGGCAACGGATTTATCTATTCGTCTGCACCTGGCGCTATATCCGTATCAACGACTCTCACCGGAGGAACCGCCAGCAGCACTTATGGAACCACACCAACAGCGACGTTCGGATATACACTGGCTGGCTCCGATAATGAAGATACCATCGGCAATATCGGCTTGACCGGCACAATGATTTTGACCGGGGTTCCCTCTACAACGTCAAATGCAGGCACCTACACCATAAGTTACGGAGGGGGATTCTCAAGCAGCATCGGACTGACCTTTACTGCAGGGAGCGGCATTACATACACTGTTGATAAAAGGGCAATCAACATTTCTGCCAATGCACGGAGCAAAACCTATGGTAATGGCGATCAGACACTGAGCTGGCTGGCTGAAACCCGGACAGGCAATAGAGGACTCATGCCCGGCGACAGCTTCAGCGGCGCACTCGGACGAACAGCCGGTGAAAATATCGGCACCTACGCAATCAATCAGGGATCGCTGAACAATAGTAATTATACGATCAGCTATACCGGCAGCAACCTGACGATTAACCCGCGACCGATTACCTTGAGTGCTTCAGCAACAGGGAGAATCTATGGTGAAACTGACCCTGAACTGGCGGTAGACATCACCAGCGGCAGCTTGGGCAGCGAAACCGTAAGTGATAAGTTAAGCGATATCACCGGCACACTTACCCGTCAGAGCGGCAACAGTGCCGGCAGTTATGATATCACCTTTGGGTCAGGCACCAAAGCTGGTAATTACGCTATCACCTTTGCCTCTGACAACAATGCCTTTTCAATCACACAACGGCCGATTATCATTTCGGCAGATGACAAAAGCAAGACTTACAGCATCAGCGATCCGAAACTGACTTGGGAGGCGGAATCAAAAAGCAATGGTCGCGGCCGGCTTTACGGTGACAGCTTCACAGGAACTCTCGGACGAACTGCCGGAGAAAATGTTGCTGACTATGAGATTACTCAGGGCTCACTGGATAACAGTAACTACGCCATCACCTTCATCGGAGCTAACCTGACCATCATCCCGCGTCATATTACCCTGCATGCATCATCAAAAAGCAAGATTTACGGTGAACCAGATCCGGATCTGTCGGTAAGCATCACCAGCGGAACTCTTGGCAGCGTTACAGTAAATGATGAGTTAAGCGATATTACCGGCACACTGGCGCGTCAGGCCGGCAATAGTGTCGGCAGTTATGATATCGCCCTGGGTTCCGGAACCAAAGCAGGAAATTACGCGATCACCTTTGCCGCCGACAACAATGCCTTTTCAATCACCCAGCGCCCGATTATCATTTCAGCCGACACCAAAAGCAAAGTCTACGGGGAGAGCGATCCGACACTGACCTGGCAACCTAATACAACAGGCATCGGGCGCGGACTCATTACGGGAGACTGCTTCAGCGGTTCACTCGAACGGACAGATGGCGAAAATGCCGGAACCTACACCATCAATGAAGGTACGCTCGAAAACAGCAATTACAAGATCAGCTTCTACGACGCAAAGCTGACTATTGAAAAACGCATGCTCACGCTTTCTGCCATTAAAAATTACGACGGAGGAACAAGTCTGACCGGCTTTGTGACCCTTGGCAATCTGGCCGGAAGCGAAACACTGAACTATACCGGTGCTACATCGAAATACAAGGAGGCTTCAAGCAATGCCACAAATTACATCAATGCCATAACGCTGCAGGACGGCAAAGGATTAAAGGAGAACTACAAATTACCCACACTGAATATTGCCAACGCCCCGGTGACAATCAATGCAAGTGGAGGCGAGCCGTCAACCGACACCACCAACAACAACGGAGGCTCCCTTACTGACAACAACCATTCCGGCGCAGTTGATGCTGCAACCAATGCCATCAGCACAATCCATAACCAACAACAGCAGGCGATTTATGATTTTTGTAATGTCAGCTTAAGCAATGAGAGTGTCAGAAAAACAATGGTCATAAATTCCGCGCCGGAAATTGCCACACAGGATTTGCTGATAAACAGCCACGGAAAATGGAAAACGGCACAATCGTCTCTATCGAACAAATCTGACTCTTCATCAACAGCCCATGATTTATCTGCTGTTACCACAATATCGGCACATGAGCCTGCAATGGCATTTTTCATTCTGCCTATCCCACAAGGCACATTCAGGCACAACAATCCAGATGCTGTTGTTTCGATAGAAGTCCATCTTGTCAACGGCTCTTCAATTCCCTCCTGGATGTCATTCGATCAAAGCCAGAAAGTCTTAAGCGGTACGCCGCCAGAAGAGGCAAAAGGAGAGTATCAGGTTGAATTTACAGCCAAAGACCAGTTTGGCGGTGAAGCGCGTACAGTATTAGTGGTAAACATTGGATAACAGGCTTTATAAGAAAGACTTGCCGGTTTTATCTCTTTAAAAGCTCCATGACTATATCAATTGCTAATGTGATTTAAAGGAGTCTGTTATGTCTGCATCATTGAAAATGCTTTTGTTCTTCTCAATCTTTTCAGCAGGCACTGCTTTTTCGGCTGATTTTCCTGATGCCGGACGACTGCTCAAAGAAAATACTCCATCAACATCTTTTGCCCCCCAAAAGAGTTTGCCTCCTCTTCAGAAAAAGGTACCTCTTAACGAGCCGGCACGGGATGGAACACGGGTAAAGGTTTCAGGATTTATCTTTACCGGCAATACCCTGTTTTCGGGAAGTGAGCTTGCTGCACTCATGAGCAGCTCAATCGGAAAAGAGATGACAATAACGGAACTGAATGCCGCAGCTGAGGCAATCACCAATAAATACAGGAACAAAGGGTGTTTTCTTGCTTCCGTATTTTTTCCTCCCCAATCGGTAACACCCGGAATGCCTCTTACGATTGAAGTCGTTGAAGGGATACTGGAATCTATAGATATTAAAACTGTTCCTGATAAGATGAGAACACCGAGAAGCCTTCTGCTGCGATATGCCGGTCATCTGCCTATGGACAAGCCGGTTGAAGATGGAGCCTTGAGTTCAATGATCATGAAAACCAACGAACTGCCAAATATCTCTTCCAGAATCAAGCTGGAACCAGGTTCAAGACCCGGTATGACAAAAGCAACCCTTGAAGTTTCCGAAGGCAAACCCTTCAGCTTCGCACTGGATATGGACAATTACGGAAATAATGCGACAGGAAATAATCGTGCCGGCGCAACCGTTGATCTCTACTCCCCTCTTCACCTTGGCGATCAGGCCACTCTGCACCTGCAGACATCAACAACCGGTGACCTTCAAAATATCAGGACAAACTATACCATACCGGTGATGTCCTACGGCACAAAGATTGGAGCGGACTACAATTTTGTCAACTATAAACTGGGCGGATCTTTTAAAACATTGAACGCTGATGGAGATGCCCATAACCTGAGTCTTTCAATCACCCATCCGCTTGTACGCCGAAGAGATCTGATTCTGAATGCCACGGTCGCAGGAGAAGGTAAATTACTGGATGACCGGATTGAAAACTCGCAATCCAGAAATCAGCGACATTCCGCGTCATTGCAACTTGGCCTTGCCGGAATACAAATGGATAGATTTTCAGGTGGTGGCTCCACTTCATTTTCCATCGGGGTTGTTGCTGGAAATTTATGTATCTCTGATCAGGAAACACTTTCGATTGACCAGTCATCAAGCGGCTTGCACACCAACGGCAATTATTCAAAGGTTAACCTGAGCATATCCCGAACCCAGACATTCTACAACGGATTATCACTCTATACCGGTGCCTATGGCCAATGGGCTGATAAAAACCTGAACAGCTCAGAACAGCTCTCTCTTGGTGGACCAGGAGCGATACGTGCATGGCAGATAGGCGAATCCTACGCCGATCAAGGAGTTGTTACAACCGCAGAACTCCGCTACATCTTTGGACCGATCGGGGAACTCCCAGGAAGAGTGACGGCAATAACTTTTGTTGACCATGGTTACGCTGTGTTTCATGCAATCCCTTTCCCCGATGCAGGCACTAACACCCGCAGCCTAACGGGAGCTGGAATCGGTGTTAAATGGATGGACTCAGACAACAATACCCTGCAGGCAACATGTGCCTGGAAAGTACAAGGGGAAACCACTCCGGAAAACAGCCCTATGATTTATGTACAGGCTGTAAAACGATTTTAGAAGAGGGGGCCGCACTTTGAACCGACTTTGCGGAAAACGATGTCATAAAAAGCCCATCACACTCCAGATTCGCGAAAAAGTATTTTTTTCCGTACACTTTGCAATCTACTGAGACCTGATAAAGACAATATGATTGAACACCATGCGCATTTCACGAAAAATTGAGATCGATTACGGCCATACACTGCCAAACAGTTTTTCGTTCTGCAATCAACTGCACGGTCACCGTGGTGTTATTGTTGCAACAGTGGAGGGCCAAATGATCAACCGCAAGGGTGATGGTGAGGAAGGAATGGTGATGGATTTCAAATTTTTGAAAGAGATCATGCTGGATCATATCCATGACAAGCTTGATCGTGCGCTTTGGGCAGACTCCAATTCACCGACTGAGATCAAAAGCTTTACGTAGTCAAAACGAGCATCATCATTGGCTGGGTTGATGGCGAGAGCTTCTTGCAATTTGGCCAGTGCTGCGTTCGTATCTCCCTCGCCGAGTAGCTCCTCTGCCTGCTCCATATCCTCTTGAACTGCCAAATCTGCTTCGCTGGGAAGGTGTTTATCTAAAAACTCTTTGACCTTAGATTCGGGCAAAGCGCCCATGAACCCATCTAGGGGGCGTCCGTCTTTGATGAGAACGCAAGTGGGGATGCTGCGAATACCAAAAGCCGCAGCCAGTTGCTGTTCGTCGTCAGAATTTATTTTGACGAGGTTAAACCGACCCCCATAATCAACTTCAAGTTTCTCCAGTATGGGGCCTAAAGATTTGCAAGGCCCACACC
>CAIVCU010000028.1 GCA_903904495.1 uncultured Chlorobiaceae bacterium | reverse complement strand
CGCAGATACTCTTTTTCTTCGGCATCACAAAAGGAAAATGCAGTGCCTTTTGCGCCAGCTCTTCCCGTTCGGCCAATACGATGCACATAGGTTTCGGCAACATTGGGCAGTTCATAATTGATCACATATTCCAGATCGTCAACATCAATGCCTCGTGCTGCAATATCAGTCGCCACCAGGACACGGGTCTCCTGAGCTTTAAAATTTTTCAGTGCACGCTGACGGGCATTCTGGGCTTTGTTGCCATGAATTGCCTCCGCAGTGATATGGTGCTTCTGCAGGATTTTCACAACCTTATCGGCACCATGCTTTGTGCGAGTGAACACAAGAGCGGTTTTGATCGCTTTATCTCTTAAAATGTCGACCAGCAAAGCATTTTTATTTCCCTTGTCGACAAAATAAACACATTGATTAATAATTTCTACCGTGGAAGAGACGGGAGTAACCGATACCTGGGACGGATTATGCAATATGGAGGCGGCCAGTTTGACTATTTCTGCCGGCATGGTGGCGGAAAAGAAGAGAGACTGCTTCTTTTTTGGAAGTGCCGCCAGAATCTTTTTGACATCGTGAATAAAACCCATGTCGAGCATACGATCCGCTTCGTCAAGAACAAGTATCTCAACATCACGTAAATTTAAATGGCCTTGGTTCAGGAGATCCAGAAGCCTGCCAGGCGTTGCAATGACAATATCAACTCCACGAAGCAACGATGAGGCCTGCGGATTTTGATTGACACCACCGAAAATAACTGTGTTGGTCAGTCCTGTATGGCGACCATAGGCTTTAAAACTGTCGCCTATCTGAATGGCCAACTCTCGAGTAGGCGTAACAATCAGGCTTCTGATTTTCCTTTTTTTATCATTCACCCTGTTTTCACTGAGAAGCTGAAGGATAGGAATGGCAAACGCTGCTGTCTTCCCTGTTCCTGTCTGTGCACAGCCCAGCAAATCACTACCCTGCAAAATAATCGGGATAGCTTCTGCCTGTATCGGGGTCGGGGTTGTATACCCTTCCTCCTGAACAGCTTTCAAAATAGGATCAATGATGTTTAATGACTCGAATAGCATATAGTATCTAATTATTGCACTGTTAGTTATGAGAACACATGAACGCCCTTAGACGCTCTTCTCTTCACGCATCATCACCGTCAACTTCCTGATTTGAAATATCCCTGTTTTATGAGGGGGAGATCGGGCTTGAGGCGTATAAAAGGCAGGAATTCTTTATGTCAGCCGTATAAGGCGCTTTTTCGGGCGGAATACATCGCTAAGGGTACCTTTTGTGCAATATAACGATTCCATCCATATAGTTGCATCTGCATTAATAACGATACTTCACGTTCAGACAGAAACCCATGCCGGAACGTATTTCCAGGCGCTCTTCATATCCCTGTTATCAGTACGCCACAGGGGATCGTGCCTGCAAACCAGAGCCCAGAATGCTTTTGAATGGTTCATGTGAACCGTGTGGCACAGCTCGTGAATCATAATGTAGCGTATCAGATGATCGGGCAAAAAAAGCAGTTTGGTGTTCAAAGTTATGAGTCGCCGGGAAGAACAACTCCCCCAGCGGGAGTGCTGGAGACGGACCAACGCCTCAGCGTATTTGAAATCATGTGCTGCGGCAATCTTCGCAAGAGAAGGAAGAAGATAGTTCCTTGCCTCCTGCTTCAGCCAGGAGAGCAACTGCCTACGACAGAGCTCCCTGTCGCCAACATCAGCAGAGAGGAGCAGCTTTTTTCCAGCGGCATCATCAACTTCTACCGCTCTCCTACCTCTATTATTGTACTCAACACTCCACTCTAAATTGAGATGGGAGAATTCAATCGTATATGGCAGTCCGTTTTCTGTCAAAGGCAGTGGTTCAGGTCGATGCGAATCGATCTTGCGTGTGACCTTTTTTATCCATTCCTCGTGACGATCAAGAAGAGCCGGCAGATGCTTTTTGTTAAACCCTTCGGGAAGGACAACAACCAAACCGCTGTGCGGTG
>CAIVCU010000027.1 GCA_903904495.1 uncultured Chlorobiaceae bacterium | reverse complement strand
GCCGTCCATGTCCGGTTATAGCTGACAGTTGTTCCTGCTGGAACCGTTTTTATAAAAATGACTTTTGCCTCAAACTGCATGACCGGTTTTACATCGAGACGGCAGGCTGTTGTTTTTGCCGGATGATAACCGTAAAGCAGAATACCGGGGCGAACCATATCCAGCCAGGAGTCCGGCAGCGAAAGGATTGCTCCGCTGTTTGCGGCATGTTTGCATACGGTTCGGCCTGCAGCATGCTCGTATTCTGCAGTAAGTGTTTTAAATGCGGTAAATTGTTTTTCCGTGAACCCATCGGTTGATGTACTGTCGGCAAAGTGGGTATAGATACCGCTAAGTTCGAGGTAGGGCGACTGGTCGATCTCTCTGAGCATCTCCATAGCGGTTGACGGGGTAATGCCGAGCCGTCCCATACCGGTATCGACTTTCAGCTGTACAGCAAGCATTTTGTTATGTCTGGCAGCAATTTCCATTGCAGCATGAAGCGTCACACTGTCGCAGACAGTCATGTCGATGCCGTGTTTCACGAAAAATTCAATATGGGAAAGGAGAGGCGAAGCAAAAGCAAGAATCCTTGCGGATTTTTTAAGTGCACCCCCTGTTTTGAGTTCAATGGCTTCATGGATATTTGCCACCCCGAAATCGTCGATACCCGACGCTTCAAGTGCTTCAGCAATCTTGTGGACATTATGTCCGTAGGCATTTGCTTTGACTATTCCCATGATACGGGACTTGCCGGCTAACCGTTCACGGATAAGACGTATATTTCCTGAAAGATGTTCAAGGGAGATAAGGGCTTCTGTCATGTTTTCGGCAGGAATTTCTCTTGCAGAAAAGCCCGGTTTTTGGTTATCCATAAAGCGTTTACCGTTTTGGGGTTACAGGGGTATGTTTTCCCGTGTTCCGGAACTTTCTGTAAAAAAACATATTTTGTTCCTGATTTTCAAACATGAAAGCTGCTTATTCCACCGCTATCGTGAATTGAGCAATTAATGTATATTTTCCTTGAGTGTTATCATGGCTTGTTGTCGCTTTAACCCAATTTCAGCTACTATCATGTCGAACCACGATATATTCGGGCTAGCAGCAGAAACACCGCTGGTTCTTGTTAAACAGATGGCTCGCCATATCCGGCCCAGGGTTATGGCAAAGCTCGAGTATCTGAACCCTGCCTGTTCGCACTATTACCGTGTGGCATCTGCCCTCATCACTGATGCTGAAGAGCGGAAGCTGATTCATCCCGGCATGACCCTTGTTGACTGGACGTTCGGCAATAGCGGTATTGCATTGGCGATGGCTGGTGTAAGACGGGGGTACAAGCTGCTGCTGGCGGCCCCTGATAAAATATCAAGGGAGAAGCAGGAAGTGCTCAGGGCTCTCGGTGCGGAACTGGTTATCACTCCTTCAGACGCCTTGCCCGGAGAGCCACGGAGCTGCATGAATGTAGCTGAAAGCCTGGTAAAGAGTATTCCCAATGCCTTTTTTGCCGGTATGTATGAAAATCCTGTCAGTATAAAGGTTCACAGTGAAGCAACAGGCAGCGAAATATTTCACCAGACAGACGGCAGGGTTACCCATGTTTTTGTGCCGATGGTCTCAGGGGGAATGGCTGCCGGTATTGGTCGTTTTCTGAAAGAGAAAAATCCAGAAATCAGCATTATCGGTGTTGAATCCCAGGGCTCTGTGTATGCAGGACTCTTAAACGATGAAACCCGGGGGGATTCCTTTTTTACTGAACTTGAGGAAATAGGTTCCCGGCAGGAATCGGCTATATGGGATCCATCGGTTATCGATGATATCATACAGGTAAGCGATTATGACGCCTTTAACTGCGGAAGGGAGCTGTTGCGGGCTGAAGCTATTTTTGCCGGTGGTGCTTCAGGAGCGGTTATGTCTGCGGCACTTCAGTCAGCAGAGGGGTATGGTGAAAACGATTGCGTCGTTGTGGTGATGAATGATTTCGGAGGCTACTATCTGAGCAAGATGTACAGTGATGACTGGATGCGGAAGAGGGGTTTTTACCGCAAGGTGAAATCTGCTCTTGAGCAGATTACCGCTGAGGATATTCTGCAGTTGAAAGTACGCCGGGATCTGATTTTTGCCTATCCTGAAAATACCCTTGCAGAAGTGTTCGAAATGATGAAGCAGAACGATGTTTCCCAGCTGCCGATTGTGTCATATAATGCTCCCATCGGCAGTATCAGCGAAAACAAGATTCTTTCTATTCTTATTGAAAATGATGAAGCGATGAACTCAAAAGTTGTCGGCTTCATGGAGCAGCCCTTTTCGGTTTGCCCGCCTGAGGCAACGATTTCTGAACTATCCGATAAACTGCAGCAAAGTGCATCAGGCGTACTGATAAGCCTTTCTGATGGAAGGCTTCAACTCCTTACTAAATCGGATCTTATTGATGCTTTGACCCATAAGTAAGTGGTGTGGAATTATCAGGTTGCTTTTTTGGGTAGATTTACTTAATTAAGCACCTCTGAATATTCCGCTTTTTTTTTAGGTGCGATGCACTATATTGCGCAATGAAGCTGGAAAAAATGTCAGGTTGAGTAATCCTGACACCTACAATCAATGGCTGAAAACAGAGAAGATCCCGACGATTGATGAGCGGGTTAACAACCAGCAATAATATATGAAGGTAGAGTCCAGAAAAAGGCAGTTCATTTTAGAGGGTAAGATCAAGGCTTGCTTCTGTGAAGGATGCGGTCAGATTACCGACAAGACGTTTGTTGGTGAATGGATACCTAGTGATAAACCGAAGGACGATGATTTTCTGATAGCAACTCCGGTAAAAAAACAGAAAGACGGTAAAAATGGTGGAAGCGATGTGCCGCCTGCGGCTGAAAACCAGTACTGGATTCGTTGTTCGCAGTGTAATCAGGTTTTTCTGCTCAAGGAGTGGCAGATACAGATTGACAGGGAAGTCAGCCCTGAAGAGCTGAAAGCCGAAGATTGTCAGGTTTACTCTCCCCATGGCATTTACGCAAAAGGTGACGCGCTCTATCACAAGGCACTTGGTGAAGTTGGAGTGGTGAGGGAAAAGCAGGCAACTGGCAGTGGAGCATTCGTAATTATTGTGGAATTTGCTAAAAGTGGAAGAAAACAGCTTCTTGAAAATGTGCAGCTGATTTCTTCAAAAGAAAAAAATTCGGAGAGCCTTACCGATATTATTAAATTGAAACTTAGACGTTGATCTTTTAAAAGGGGGTGAATTACATTGGTTAGTGTACAGATAAATGATAATGAATCGATTGATAAAATGCTGAAGCGCTTCAAGAAAAAGTATGAACGTGCAGGTGTTTTGAAGGAGTTTCGTGCAAACGCTTACTTTGTCAAACCTTCGATTGATGGTCGTTTAAAACGCTCGAGAAGCAGGCGCAGAGCCCAGCGGGCAAATGAAGAACGCAATTCATGATCATTCTGATCAGAAAAGCTATACAAAGCAGCTCCTTAACGGGAGTTGCTTTTTTTTTGTAAACACCAATCCATTGACTCATGAG
>CAIVCU010000026.1 GCA_903904495.1 uncultured Chlorobiaceae bacterium | reverse complement strand
GTCCTGTAGTCTGTTTTGGTGGCCGGAAACTGGTCATGGCCGGTTCAAACAACTATCTGGGGCTTACCGCTGACCCAAGGGTAAAAGAGGCCTCAATCAACGCTATCAAGAAATACGGGACAAGCTGCAGTGGCTCCCGCTACATGACCGGTACAGTAAACCTTCATATTGAACTGGAGGAGAAGCTTGCGGACTTTTTTGAAAAGGAACGATGCCTTCTCTTCAGCACCGGCTACCAGACGGGGCAAGGCATTATCCCGACTCTTGTTCAGCGAGGCGAATATATTGTCTCGGACCGCGACAATCATGCAAGCCTTGTGGCTGCATCCATCATGGCTCAGGGTGCAGGAGCAAATCAGGTACGTTATAACCACAATAACATGGAGGACCTGGAGCGCGTGCTTCAGAACATTCCGGGAAATACAGGACGGCTGATTGTATCTGATGGCGTTTTCTCAGTTTCAGGCGAAATTGTCGATCTCCCGGGTCTTGTGAAATTAGCAAAGAAATATGACGCCCGCATTCTTATTGATGACGCTCATGCAGTCGGCGTCATAGGTAAAAATGGCAGGGGAACCCCATCAGAATTCGGTCTTGTAAGCGAGGTTGACCTCATTATGGGAACATTCTCGAAAACCTTCGGTTCACTTGGAGGTTACGTTGTAGGTGACCGGAGCGTTATCAACTATATCAAACACAACGCAGCTTCACTTATTTTCAGCGCTTCGCCAACACCGGCAAGCGTAGCCGCTGTTCTTACAACACTCGAAATCATCCGCAATGAACCTGAGCGTATGGAGCGGCTTATTGCAAATACCGATTACGTTCGCCAGGGACTTCTAAACGCAGGGTTTACACTTCTACCTTCACGTACCGCTATCGTTACAGTCCTGATAAAGGATCAGATGAAAACCCTTCTCTTTTGGAAAAAGCTGTTTGATGCCGGAGTTTATGTAAACGCTTTCATCCGCCCAGGCGTCATGCCGGGCCACGAGGCACTCCGCACTAGCTTTATGGCAACCCACGAGCGTGAACATCTGGACAAAGTTGTTAATGAGTTCACCTCAATCGGGAAGGAACTTGGCGTCATTTGACGCCAATACTCTGAAAAAAAATGATTTACGTTCCCCGGAAATTACCGGGGATTTTTTTCTTTCCCTCGATTTTCTTCTGATTCCACAGCATGCTCTTTTTGCCCGTACTTTACGTTTACCGTAATAGTTGCACCTTTCTGTTTTTTTTTAATAAATTGATAAATATTAGTATCGGTGAACTGAGAATGATATGTATCTGTGATCTGATTGATGATAGACAGTGCTGTTGATTATGTGCGCAAACAAGGTAAAGTGAATATTGACCCTGTTTTTTGTTCGTATCATTGCAACTAAACTATAACACAATCATGAAAACAAAACATGCAGAAGCGTTCCGCTTTGTCCGTTTTGTTGTATCGGCGTGTAGCCTGATGGTTTTACTGGTACCTCTCCCCTCTTACGGGGCAGACACAGGCACCATTAAGGGCAAAATCACCGACAAAGCTGACGGAGAAGGTGTTTTTGGTGCATCGGTAACAATTGCCGGCACGAACATCGGAACATCAACCGACGCAAACGGCAACTTCACCCTCTACAATGTTCCCGCCAAACAAGAAAAAATTTCTGTTTCCATCGTAGGTTATGCCCCGACAAGTCAGGTTGTATCTGTTACTACCGGACAAACCTCTACAGCCAACTTCACCATTGGCCAGACAACCGTCATGGCATCTGAGGTCGTTGTCGGCGCAGCACTCTACAAACAGGATAGGCTTGAAGTACCGGTAACTGTTAATGTGGTGTCGCAGGAAAGAATCAAGCAGCAAACTAACCCAACCCTTGATCAGGTAATCGAAGATGTTCCCGGTGTCGTGGTCACGCGCGCAGGTGGACAGGCAACTGCTACATTACAAATTCGCGGCTCCAACACATTTCAGGGCGGCGGTATCGGTACAAGGGTACAGGGCCTTTACGACGGATTTCCTATCAACAACCCGGAAAGCGGTGAGATTGTATGGACTACTGTCAATATGAATGCTGCCGACAAGGTTGAAGTACTGAAAGGTGCAGCAGCAACCCTTTATGGCTCAGGAGCTATGGGCGGAGTGGTAAATGTCTACGGTCATCTTCCTGAAACCTTCGAGGTAAAAGCTGGAGTAAGCGGTGGGTTTTATGACGCTCCTCCCTCCAGTGACCAGAGTATATATCGCCAAAACTTCACTCCATGGCTCTGGAACAGCTATGTCGGTATCGGGAACAAGAGCGGACCATGGAGCTATGACTTGCTTTATTCACACGCTGACGATCAAGGTTACCGCCAGAACGCCCAGACACTGCTCAACGATGTCAAGCTGAAAGCACGGTACGATATTGATGCGAAGCAGTACATCCAGATCAGTGCATTCTACAATCAGACTGAAGGCGGCTATGCTTATAACTGGCCGTATGACCTGTCAGCAGCCACTACTACTTATGTACCGCACCCTGAATTCGCATATGATGTCTGGACCAGAGTGAATGTTTTTCAAAATACGGAGGCTTTTGCTCAATTTCTTACAGCTAATCAAGGCCTGCCTATTTCACCTGCATTCCGATCACTATTACCAGCTAGCTTTGGTTCGTTAACAAGCTGGCCAACATTTCCTCTCCATATGGGTCCGACTTCAGTATCCGCCGCTCAGTTAGCCGCGATTATCAACTCGGCAGGGGCCCTTACTAATTTCAAAACCTATGATGTCTACACGGACGACATCATCAAAAGAAAGAATGCACTGGTAGGAGCTAATTATGTGAACCTGCTTAGCGATAAGCTCAGCCTCGACACCAGGGTATACTATACATACAACGATTCGCATATAGACTACAACCTTACGAGCACACCTCAGGTGTATCCATTAACAACAAGAAACCCCGGCGATTTCAATGAAAATATAGCCAACCGTTTCGGGGCCGGTGCAAAGCTTGACTGGAGAGCTACGGACAACCAGCGCTTCCTGTTAGGCGTTGACGGCAATATAACCGATGTAAAAACCACTCAGATAGCTGCCGAGTTTCCTGTACCAAACACATTTCATAATATACAGGAGAAAAATGCAGCAGCATTCCTTCAGGATGAATGGAAAATCACTGACAGTCTAACCTCATTGATGTCTCTGCGCTATGACTGGAGCGGTATTGATGCTACTCAGGCTGAACTTACGGCAGGTGGGACTCTGATTCCTCTTGAAAACAGATCGGTTGATGCCATTAGTCCCCGTATAGCCCTGAACTACAAGGCGATGGATGACCT
>CAIVCU010000025.1 GCA_903904495.1 uncultured Chlorobiaceae bacterium | reverse complement strand
GTATATCCACGGCACAAAGATGCCTCGCTTCCGCTTTACTGACGATGTGATTAACTCACTGGTAGCCTTCATAACAACAGAGTATCAGGATGAAGATATGGAGTATAAATATACTCAGCCTGTTGAGATCAAGGCAGCATCTATTACCAAAGGAAAAGAACTTGTCCAGAAATACGGATGCTATGGCTGCCACAAAATGCTTGGAATGGAGGATATGGTTCAGGTTGCTCCATCGCTGAAGAAACAGGGCGTTACCTTCCTTAGAAATTCCGAGATGCGTGAAAAGATCGGCATGGAACTTTCATCCATTGGAAGCAAGCCAGTTGATATGCTTGATTTCGGTAAAATGAAAAAATCTATTTCAAATGACCGCTTGACTTATATCAAACAGAAACTGAGAGATCCAAGAGGCTACCGACTTGGGTTACGGATGCCTAATTTCCGTCTTGCTGAATCGGAGATTAATGAGTTGGCGGCGGTTCTTTACGGCTTTACCGATGCAAGCGTGCCTACCCGTTTTCTTGTTCCTTCACGACAGGAGCTGGATAGGATGGCAGGTGTACAGTCTTATAAGTTTACCGGCGACTTTGCTAAGGTTATTGCTGATGTCAAATGCACAAACTGTCATTCGATCCGCGGCATTGGGGCCGACTATGCTCCTGATATATCGTTTGCCGGCAGTAAATTGCAGGAGGGCTGGATCCGTAAATTCCTTGCGAATCCGGATGTGATCCGTCCTCTCTTACAGCAGATGCCGAAGTTTGGTCTGTCATCAGGAAAGCCTCAGGCAAAGGTCACTATGCCAAGGTTTAATCTTGGTCAGCAGAAGGTTGAAGACACGAACAAAACGGATGTGGATGTTGTGATTAACTTCTTCCAGCAGGAGCTTCTGTCAAGCGATATTCCGAAAGCAATACCGACAATTCCTTCAGTGACATTACCTGACCAGATTGTCAAGGGCAAGGCGCTCTATGATCTCAAAGGCTGCAGGGCTTGCCACCAGATCGGTACGGATGGTGGTGCTTTAGGGCCAAATCTGACGAATGTCGGTAACCGCCTGACTCCCGGCTTTATTTTCAAACATCTTGAAAATGCCCGGAAATTCAAGCCGGATATTGTTGAGCCTAACTATGGTTTCTCAGAGACGGAAAGAATTTACTTAACAAACTTTTTGATGACCCTGAAACTGAATACTAAGTGATGCAAAAAACCTTAAACATCAGGAAATTCGCCGCACTGGCAGTACTCTCGCTGCTTGTGATTGCCGGATGCGGCAAGAAACCGGGCGCATCAGGAAAAGCTGACCTCAAGAAACCGATGACGGCAGCTGATTCTGCCGTCACAGCCACAAAGGTACCTTATGCCCTGAAAGAAGGTAAGCGGCTTTTCTCTCACTACTGTGCGGTCTGTCATGGAGAGACCGGTGATGGAAGCGGTCAGTATTATGGACTAACACCAACGCCCGCCAATTTCACCGATAAGGCCTTTATGAAAAGTATGACTAATGAAAGGCTTTTCAAGGCGATAATGGAGGGTTCTGCCTCTGTCGGCAAGTCCAACATGTGTCCTCCCTGGGGAAAATCGTTCCATAGTGAGGAGCTGGAGTTCATTGTTGGCTATATCAGAACGCTATCAAGCAACTGAACTTTCCGGTAATTAATTTTTTTGTATTATTTTGACTTATGAAGGGATTTTTTATTAAAAACCAAAATGAAATGGAGCACAAAACTATGAAATCTACAAGCAAGTTTTTGAAAACCGCACTTTTGATGACCGGTTTCGGTTTTATGGCCTCGAATGCTTTTTGCGGTGGTACAATTACAGGTACTATTGATGCCAGCAATCCAAAGTACAAAGCAGATGCTGTCGTTTACCTTTTAGGTGTTAAAGGCCCTGTTGCCCCAAAGCAGGCGACCGTTGATCAGAAAAGCCTTGTTTTTGTTCCACATGTCACCACTGTGCCTGTTGGATCCACCGTTGATTTTAAAAATAACGATAAGGTGAACCATAATATTTTTTCAGCTTCTGCTGTTAAAAAATTCAATCTTGGCACTTATAATCCTGGCATGTCTAAACCAGTGACTTTTGATAAGCCAGGCGCTGTTAACCTACTTTGTAATGTGCACTCCGAAATGTCAGGATGGGTTATTGTGACAGAAAATCAATATGCAGCCGTATCAGAACATGACGGCAAGTTCACTATCAGCAATGTCCCTGCAGGAACTTACAAGATTACTGCATGGAGTGAAAAACTTAAGGCGCAGGAAGGCACAGTAACCGTAGCTGATGGAAAAACTGCTACAGTCACCGTCAAGCTTGCAAAATAATTATCGTTCATTAAATAGTTATTTAAAGACGAGGAGACTGTTGCAAAACAGCCTCCTCGTTTAGCGTAGAGGTCAATTATCGAAATTGATATCTCTATATTTAGAAGCTTTAAAGGTTAGAGTTTCCAAATATTTCCTGCCAATTACCACTCTCCACGATACTTTCACTGCCGCAATTCTGATAACTCATTTCGATGAGCAATTCTCAAAATGTATATGCATTTCTTAGAAATTCTTTCACAATAAAAGGATCGAATATTTTAAGCATTTTTTAAGAATCTCTTAATGTTGCTTAAAGATGGTATTGATTACTATGAATATGTGAAAAAGGTGCTGAATACATCATGTGATGAATATTCAGCAAGAGATATGATCGGCGTTCATTATAATGGGTTCCTTTTTTGGCTACTTCATATCGATCATTAACAATTGTAATGTATTTGAGGACATATCGGATTCCGGTTTAAAATCTCCCATATTTCACGATCTGATTTTCATATAGAGCGGTGTGTTTTCTGTTAAAACAGGCAATTAGCCAAATAAGGGCAATAATTTCTATGCTTCCTGGAATATTTCTGAGATAACCCTTTTTTTACGTTGCATGAAAGATTGTCGCGGATTGCTGTTTTGATACAGTTTTATACAAATATTTATCAGGAAGATTAGCTACAAAAAAAATATCAAATAAACAGTTACAACTATGGCAAACACTAAAATCAAAAAATTGAAGGGATTTCTATTAGCGTTCTCCGTTTGCATGGCCTTTAGTGTCAACACATTTGCAGTTGAGCCAGGAACAAAGGCTCCGGATTTTGATCTACCTGGTACACAGGGTCAAGTGAAACTGTCGAAATCAGCCGGGTCTGTGGTTTATGTCGATTTCTGGGCATCGTGGTGTGGACCTTGCCGGCAGTCTTTTTCCTGGATGAACGAGACGCAGGAAAAATACCGCGACAAGGGTCTGACGATTATCGGTGTTAACCTTGATGCTAAAAATGACGATGCAAAAAAGTTTCTTGCTCAGACACCGGCAAAATTTACCATTGCATTTGATTCAAAGGGAGAGGTTCCTAAGACATATGGAGTCAAGGGTATGCCGACCAGTTATCTGATTGGACGAGACGGGAAGGTTATTTTTCAGCACTTAGGATTCAAGGAAACTGATCGTGAAAGTCTCGAGAAAGAAATTAAGGCTGCATTGGAGGCGAAAAGATGAAAAAATCTTTAATAAGAAAATCTGTTTATACCATACTCTCGATTATCACGCTAACCTTATCCGGCTGTTCTCTTGGAACCACTGTACAACCATGGGAAAAACAAACACTTGCCCGGCCTGAAATGACTTTTGAGGGTGACAAGCTCGACACGGCATATACCGAGCATATCTACAGCAGCAAAGAAGCTGCATCAGGAGGCTCAGGCGTCGGCGGTGGTGGCTGTGGCTGCAATTAAACGTAATTTTTAATTTTTTTGATAAGCCAATGAAATCTGTCACAAAACAAAAAACCAATGTTATCGGAGCTGCCCTTTTTGCTGCAGCAATGGCGTTGCCATCATCTCATTCAGCTTTTGCTGAGGCAGCCCCGGAGCGAGGTATTGTAAGCTTCAAATACCTGAATTACAAGGACAGCCAACCTGATCAAGACCGTGTCAGCGTCAATGCATATTCTGTTACAGGCATGGCGCCTGTAGCCGGGAAGTGGTCCATAAGTACGACCTACACCAATGACTCTGTTTCAGGTGCATCCCCGGAATACAATTCCCACATTGTTTCAGGTGCATCAAAAATGAAAGACCATAGGGAGGCGGTTGATCTGGGTGTTACCCGCTATTTTTCAAAAGGATCAATTACCTTGGGAACCAGCTATTCAAAGGAAAATGATTACATCTCACGCGGTTATTCTGCGCAGGAGAGTATTTCAACAGAAGATAAGAATACAACCTTTACTTTCGGTGGCAGCTATACAACCGATACCATTAATCCAACTGTCAATAAAGATATGTTTTACGACAAACGGACTCTTGCTGGTCTGATTGGCATTACAAAGATCTTGACAAAGCAGGATATTGTTCAGCTTAACATAGGGTACTCAAAGGGTAAAGGTTACTTTAATGACCCGTATAAATTATTTGAGCAAAGACCTGATAATCGGGACAGTAAGACGCTTATGACAAGATGGAATCATCATTTTGACGGAAAAGACGGTACTGCACGAATATCTTACCGCTATTATACCGATAACTGGGGGATTAAAGCTCATACATTTGGGTTAGAATATGTCCAACCCCTACCTAAAGAATTTACTGTAACTCCACTTGTGAGGCTCTACTCTCAAACCGCGGCTGACTTTTATTTACCTGATTTTCCTGACCCTTCAGCAGATCTGCCCACTTATTATTCAATGGATCAACGCCTTTCAGCTTTTGGTGCTATAACTATCGGTATCAAAATTGAGAAAAAAATTGCAAAGGACTGGCTGGTTGATGCAAAATTAGAGTCTTACGAACAGCGCGCACAGTGGAGTATATCCGGTGGCGGGGACCCTGGTTTGGCGCCATTCAGTGCGAGAAGTATTCAGCTTGGCGTGTCGCGACAATTCTAACTTGATAACTCATTATTGAAGCTTGATACAATAAATAATTGGTTTACGAAAGAAATTATTGTCTTAAACCAGATTAAGAAAGGAGTTGGTATATGACTTTTAGAGATAACCTTACAGATTAAAATAAGGAGGAGACTATGGCCACACTTACTTGGACGGGGACTACCGGTAATGATACCATAAGATTCGCAACTTATGGTCAGCCTAGTTCAACAAATACTTATAATTTTGATGGTCTAGCCGGGACTGATACGTTGGACTTTACTTCAGGCAATCAATATGCATCAAGATTTGTGAGTACCAATTTTACAATAGGTGCAGTTGATGCGAGTGGAGTAATTACAGTCACAGGCGCTAGTTCGGGAGGTAAAGACCATTTCACTTTCTACCTGAAGAGTGTTGAATCTATAAAATTTTCTGACACAACCGTTTCACTATCTTACGGCTCGCCAACGCCAACGCCAACGCCAACACCAACACCGACGCCAACAGCAGACACAATACCTCCGACAGTATCTTCTTACAGTCCGTCGGTAGGTGCAACTGGAATAGCAGTCGGCAGCGATATAGTTCTTACGTTCAGTGAAGCAGTGCAGAGGGGCACCGGAGTTATTGCCATCCACAGTGGTTCTTCCACAGGTCCAGTAGTGGCAACGTCTGTTGACCCTCTGACTGAAACTCTTTCAATATCGGGTTCTACACTTACGATACACCATACCGCCACTTTGGCGGATGGTACTCACTACTATGTTACACTTGATCAAGGTTCAATAAAAGATATAGCTGGAAACAGTTTTGCTGGTTCAACATCATATGACTTTACAACTGTTACAGCCGCCATTGTTGCTCATGATACTACCCCCCCAACAGTGCTTTCGTTCAGTCCTCCAAATTCTTCTTCGGGTGTTGGTGTAGGTAGTGACATTGTGCTTACCTTCAATGAAGCGGTACAAAAAGGCACCGGTACTATTGCCATCCATAGTGGTTCTTCCACAGGTCCAGTAGTGGCAACATCTGATGACCCTCTGACTGAAACTCTTTCAATATCGGGTTCTACACTTACGATACACCATGCCAACACATTAGCGTATGGTACTCACTACTATGTTACCCTTGATCAAGGATCAATAAAAGATGTAGGAGGAAACAGTTTTGCCGGTACAACGTCTTATGACTTTACAACAACTGCAGCAACAACTCCAACAACATCAACTGATACTACACCACCAACCGTAATAGCGTTCAGCCCTCCAAATTCTGCTTCCGGTGTTGGAGTAAGTAGCGACATAGTGCTTACCTTCAGTAAAGCAGACCACTTTAAAAAAAGGGTCTATTTCCGCTATCTCGCGGGCTACAGAATATGCTT
>CAIVCU010000024.1 GCA_903904495.1 uncultured Chlorobiaceae bacterium | reverse complement strand
GCCCGAATTTGATTGCCTTGTCGACATTGGCAATAAGGCGGGCGCGATGCTTGTCGAGTTCATCAAAAGCCCCTGAAAGTATGAGGCACTCGAGCGCCTTGCGGTTCATGACTCTCAGATCGACCGAAACTGCAAGATCAAAAAGGTTTGTAAAGTTACGCTTTCGACGGAGCCTTGAGGTAACAACCGCCCGTGCAGCTCCCCCAACCTGCTTGATAGCACTGAGTCCCACGCGAATGTATGATCGCCCGTCAACATCTTCAACTGAAAAGAGGGCGTCACTTTTATTGATCGAAGGCGGTAGTGTTGATATTCCAAAACTTTTGGCCTCATCGGTCAAGTGTTTCATACGTTCTGTATCACCTATTTCACTGTTCAGAACGGCTGTTACAAATTCAATCGTATAGTGGGCTTTGAGATATCCCGTCCAGAGGCAAGAACCCCGTACGCAGCCGAATGGCTTTTGTTGAAACCGTAGCCGGCAAACTCGGCCATGAGTTCGAAAACCCTTGTTGCAAGCGTATCGTGCACACCCTGTTTTATAGCACCCTGAACAAAATCGGCCTTGAATTTATCCATGATCTCAGGCATTTTTTTACCCATCGCCTTGCGAAGATTATCCGCTTTGGCAAGAGAAAAGCCGCCCATAACCTGGGATATCTGCATGACCTGTTCCTGATAGACAATGACACCATAGGTCTCTTTGAGAATCTCTTCGAGCATCGGGTGCATATAATCGATTGATTCCCTGCCGTGTTTACGATCGACAAAAAGATCGACAGCATTTCGCTTTTCATCAATTCGAGCATTGAGAGCGCCTGGGCGATAGAGCGCACTCATGGCTATGATATCGCCGATCTGGGTTGGCTGAAGGCGTGTCATATAACTCTGCATGCCGGATGATTCGAACTGAAAAATTCCGGCCATCTTGCCTTCCTGGAAAATGCGGAAGGTTTTGCGATCGTTCATGGGGACTTTTTCAAGCTCGATATCGAGATTGTGCCTCCGTTTGATCATTTTGAGGGTTTCATCGATAACGGCGAGTGTTTCAAGACCGAGATAGTCGATCTTGAGGAGACCGGCTGATTCGATCCAGTTTTTGTCAAACTGGGTGACAACCTGCTTCTCGTCGCTGCCGTCAGAGTTTTTCGCCTTGGTATGCTCCGGTTCATCAAGATCTATTTCATCGGCGAATTTCCGTACTTCGGTTTCGATCTTGTTGGATACATAGAGCGGCACCTGCTCTTCAAGCGGACCATCGGTAATGACAACAGCTCCTGCATGCATTGAAACGTTACGCGCCCGACCCTCAAGAGCCCGGGCATGGGCCATAAGTTCACGGATTTGTGGTGTACTCTCCGAATACTCCTTCATCTCCTTTGCTTCGTTCAACGCTTTTTCAAGGGTGATGCCGGGCCTTGTGGGAACAAGTTTGGCAAGTTTATCCACCACAGGAAGCGGAACTTCAAGTACCCTGCCTGCGTCACGGATGGCAGCTTTGGCGCCAAGGGTACCGATGGCAATGACTTTTGCAACACTCTCCGACCCATATTTTTCAACCGTATATTCGAGAACCTTCTGCTTGCCGACCGGGGTGAAGTCGATATCGATATCAGGCATGGAGGAGCGCTCGGGATTTAAAAAGCGCTCAAAAAGCAGTTTGTATCTCAAAGGATCTATCCTGGTGATGCCTGTGAGATAAGCTACAATACTGCCGGCGGCAGATCCCCGGCCAGGCCCTACTGAGTATCCGAGACGGCGTGATGCGGCGATAAGGTCACTGACGATAAGAAAATATGAGCTGAAGCCCATCTTTTCGATAACACCGAGCTCAAGTTCTATTCTTGACCGGACATCCTCAGCAGTGATTCCATAAACTTCGGAATCGGCATACTTTTCTTTTGCCCCCTCCCAGGTCAGGTAACTGAGGTATTCAAACTCGTTGAGGAAGCCGTCAGGAAGAGGAAAGTGCGGTACAACAGGCTCTTTATTGCTGAAACTATAGGTGCATTTTTCGGCAATCAGCAAGGTATTGCCCAGTTCCCGGTGTTCATCGCTGAACAGACGGTTCATCTCTTCAGAAGACTTCAGATAGTGATTGTTTCCGGCAAGTGCAAGTAGATTCTGGCTGGAAAGTTTCTCCTTGGTTCTGTTGGCAACCATCGCCCTGTAGCAACCGGCATCTTTTCTTTCGAGATAGTGAACATTGTTGGTGGCCACCAGTTCAACGGAGAATTTTTCAGCGAGCGCAATGGTCTCTCGATTGAGATGTTCATCGAAGGGGGTATTATGCCGCTGTATTTCAAGATAAAAGTTGTTTCCAAAAATCTCCCTGTAGTAGGAGGTGAATGTTTCCGCTTCATCGACTGCTCCAGCAAGAAGCGCTCTGCCTATTCTTCCTGAAGAGTACCCTGAGAGACAGACAAGTCCTTCATGAAAGGTTTCCAGCAAGCGGCTCTCAATATGAGGCATTCCGTTGACAAAACCCTCCTTAGCTGCTCTGGACAACAGAATGCAGAGGTTCCGGTAACCTGTATCATTTTGAACAAGTAGCACCAGTGAAGGCGAGACAGGAAAATGGCTATGGTGGTGTGCATCGGTTTCAAGAAGTAAAAGCTCACTGCCGATAATAAGCTTGATGCCGGCTTTTTTCGCCTCATTAAACAGCTCCGGCATATTGAATATTGCGCAATAATCGGTGACTGCAATAGTCTTCATGCCGAGCTTTACCGCCGAGGAAAACAGCTCTCCCGGAAAAACAGGACTGCTCTGCATCGAATAATGCGTATGAGCATGTAAATGAACAAAATCCATAGGTGGCTACCTTCAGTGTTTGATTTGTATCGGAGGGTTATATAACGCTATGAATGTATTCCGTCATACCCCTTTGCCATATGCATAATGGCGATTTACGGGGCAAAATAGTATATTTTTCCGTGATCCGTCGGGGGTATCGATAACCTTGTCATGGATATTTTATACGTGAGCCGTCAGGAAGTACAATAAGGAAGCACCCTTCTCTCGTTCGTCACTATTTTATAGGTTTTACTGTAGAGGCTTAATGGCAGCGTCGCCTCTACATCTGAATGTACCAGCACTGAAACCGTATCGTGGTAAACCGTGATTTCAATGGTTCTTGATCTCCAGCGTACACAGAACGAGAGACTTTCCCATTTTTTCGGAAGCCATGGCTTCAGAACCATTCGGTCTGACTTTATTGAAAACCCTCCAAAACCATAGACAACTGTCTGCCATGTACCTCCAGTAGCAGCTGCATGAATTCCAAGCTCTGTATTTTCATGCAGGTTTTCCAGATCAAAAAGTGCCGTCTTCATAAAATAGTTATATGCCCTTGTACGCCTGCCTGCTGAAAGCCCCATCATGGCGTGGATACAGTGACTCAGAGAGGATTTGTGCACTGTGCGTTTCTCATAAAAATCGTAGTTCGCCGATTTATCCTCATCGCTGAATGCATGAGGAAACAGCATCATCATAATAAGAACATCAGCCTGTTTGATGAGGCGGGTCGACTGGATATTCCGGTAGTTAATTCCACGGGGAAGTATCGGATGGCCTTTTCGGTCCACCCCCTCAATCACATAATCTTTCAGGGAAAAGTAACCGTCAAACTGTTCAAAAAGCTTTGTCTCCGAATCGTACGTCAACTTGAGATTCCGGCTGATATCGAGCCATGAATCGACCTCATTACTATGCAAGGTTAAACGGGATGAAAGCCCATCAAGAAATACGGAATTGTGTCGACCCATATACTTGAAAAGCATAACAGCAAGGCGGAGGTGCCATTTTACCATAAAATTGGTATAGGCATTATTATTGACATGCTCATGAAATTCATCGGGACCAATGACACAACGGATCTCATAATGCACACCTGTATGAACAACCCTTGAAGCCCAGAACCGGGCAGTCAGAAATACCATTTCAAGTCCGTAGTCCAAGAGAAAACTTTCGTCACCTGTAGCACGGAAATACTTTTCCACTCCATATATGACATCGGAAACAATATGATCTTCCTCCGTTCCGGTATAGATCAGCTGTATGGTACGCTCAAGCTTTGAAGCAAATCGAGGAGTAACATCTTCTCCGGTAGTCGCAGACTCCCAGGCATATTTTGCTCCTTTGCAGCCCATTTTCAGTGCGTTCAGCTTGGCTCCGGCAAGAGTATTATAGCGGTACAGGAGCAGGTTCCGGGCAAGGTCGGGAAAGTTGTAGATATAAAACGGCAGAATAAAAATCTCGGTATCCCAGAATGCGTGACCCAAGTATCCCTCAGAACTTAAGAATTTTGCTCCGATACCAGCCGGGCGAACGGGACCGTTTATCAACAACTGATAAATATTGAATCGCAAAGCATGCTGAGCCTCTGCATCCCCTGTGATGACAATGTCAGCCTGTTTCCATTTTTCCTGCCAGGCGACAAGATGAGCTGATATTTCGTGAGGTGCTCCGCTACGCACAAACGATTTAAGTTTACCAATTGTGCCTTTAAACATCTCGTCTGCCGGCATTTCCATGCTTGAAGAAACTACTGCCAGTTTTTCAAAGACATAGCTCTCTCCTTTTTGAACATCAATGGTAATTTCGCTGGTGAACTTTTCACCGTAGATTCTCGGCTCCCACTTGTAGCTCTGGAGAGAGGGCGACATAAGCTTCCATGATGCCGCTTCGGAAATTCTTATCCCCCGTTCACGGGTTTTCATTTCAAGGTACATAAAGGCCCTACCCCGCTCAATCCTTACAAGCTGAAGATGTTTCAGCATTTCACGAGGGAAAAAACCTCTATTGCAGACCTCTCCGTTCAGACCGCTGAACACTCTAATCGGAGCGGAAAAATTTTTTGGGGTGATTTTTACCAGCAAATATCCCAAATGCACATTGTGCATGAAAACAAGGCGGATCGTTTCGAGGGTTAGAATCTGTCCTGAAGGGTTTTTAAAGGTGGTGATTCGGTGCAGCACCCCTTTTTTCATATCAAGGGTCTGCTCATGGAAGAGTGTTTTGCAGGTTGATAGACAGAATTTTTCCCCTTCGCTCCATATCGACACATCTGTCCACATAGGGCACTTGACCAGTTCTTCGACAGCGGCTTCTGATTTATCGTAAATCCCGCTTAAATACATGCCTCCGGAATGTTCGGGCGGCAACTCCTCAAGGCTTCCCCTGATATTGAGATAGCCGTTCCCGACAGTTAAAAGTGTCTCATTGACCTGGATACTTTTTCGGGTGTTCCGGAAACCCTTTCGCCTCAACAGCCATTGCTCATCCGATAAAGCGAGGAGTTGCTCCGACGCTGAGCCGGGAGATGCACTTTGCTGTAAAGATGGCTCAACCATAAAAATCTCTCCCAAGCGGTTTATCACGCATTATAAGACTTCATCAAAAACGGTTATATATAAAACTTATATAATAAACGCCCGTTTTATAGAATAAGTTTATACAAACGCCATTATTACATAATGGCCATCAGGAGAAAATTCTAGCTGTGTTTTTTCCCTTCCTATATGTCGGTAACGCTTTTTT
>CAIVCU010000023.1 GCA_903904495.1 uncultured Chlorobiaceae bacterium | reverse complement strand
GCCATGCACCACGAACAGGACATGCGCTGGATGGGTGGTCTCCGCAAGCACATGCCATGGACATTTGCCACCTTTACTCTTGCAACGCTTGCACTTGCCGGTCTTCCTCTCACAAGCGGCTTCATGAGTAAAGATGCCATTCTTGCCGGTGCTATCGGTTTTGCCAATGTCGAAGGCGGCGGTGTTTACTATCTTATTCCTGTACTCGGATTCTTTTCAGCCATGCTTACCGCGTTCTATATGGGCCGTCAGATATGGCTTGTCTTTTTCGGTGAAAGCCGTACTCACCTGAAGCCTGCGGATAATCACCACAGTGCCCATCATGCTCATGGAGCCCACGGTGTCCTGGATGCTCACGGCGAAGAACATGGTACTCATGAGGTTCATGAAGTCTCCTGGAACATGAGAGCGCCTCTTGTCATTCTTGCAGCTCTTTCCGTCTTTTTTGTATACTCCCCGAATCCCCTCGACGGAGCACAAGGGTGGTTCATGAAAATGATCAAAACCCCGGCAACGGTAGTCGGCAGTTATCAGTCGAGAGTCGTCCCTGCGAACGCTCTTCACTCAGCACTGAAAACTGAACACTCAGCACTCAGCACTCAGCACTCAGAACTAAAAGAACTGAGCCCTGTTAACGAGCGTCAGGAAGAACTTGCACACTCAGCCCACGCAGCCCACTTCCCGGCAATCTATATTTCAAGCATCATGGTAGTGCTAGGAATCACTTTGGCTGGAGTTGTCTTCGTCTTTAAAATTATCGACCCCGATAAAACTGCCGAAACCATCAGACCGCTCTACCTCTTTTCGCTCAACAAGTGGTACTGGGACGAAATCTACGAGGCAACATTTATCAAGGGCTCTGTGCTCATTTCAAAAATGCTTTCCTGGTTCGACACCAATATTATCGACGGCATTGTCAACGGTGTCGCTGTCGTTGTCAAGAACATAGCGTATGCCAATAACAGCTTCGATAAATATGTTGTTGATGGTCTTGTAAACTTTACAGCTTTCTCTGTCAACACAACCGGCGCTGTTTTACGAAAATTCCAGACAGGCAAGGTGCAGACCTATGTAGTCATGCTGCTTGCTGTTCTTTTCGGTTATTTTGTCTTTTATTTTACACGACTGATCTATTAAGAGGGATTTACTTTTAATCTGAAAACTTACAGATAAGGAACATGCTGAGTTTAATTGTTTTTCTGCCCATTATTGCCGGACTGGTTATTCTTGCCGTGCCTTCATCGCAAAAGCAGATAATCAGAATTGTTTCATTGCTTGCGGCTCTTGCCCAGGGAGTGCTGGCAGTTCTGATCTGGCGAGCTTACGATCCCTCAATGCCTGGAATAACTGCAGGGCCGGGAGGTAGCCCCCTCGGTTCGTTCCAGTTCGTTGAAAAGCTGCCGTGGATCAGTCTCAAACTCGGCGGTTTCGGCTCGCTGAACATCGAGTACTTCCTCGGTGTTGACGGCATATCCGTAACGATGGTCATCCTGACCGCCCTTATCTCGGCAATCGGCGTTCTCTCCAGCTGGACCATCCAGAAGCAGGTAAAAGGATATTTTATCCTCTACAACCTGCTCGCATCAGCGATGATGGGCTGTTTTGTCGCACTTGATTTCTTCCTGTTCTATGTATTCTGGGAACTCATGCTGCTTCCTATGTACTTCCTTATCGGTATCTGGGGTGGACCTAACCGCGAATATGCAGCCATCAAGTTCTTCCTCTACACGCTGTTCGGCTCTGTTTTCATGTTGCTGGTAATGATCGGCCTCTATTTCAGTGTTATCGACCCTGCCACCGGCAACCATACCTTCAGCCTTGTAGCCATGGCAAACCAGGCTAACTATATAAAGAGTGCGATCCTTGGCCCCGATAATGTCATGTGGCGCTACATAGCTTTTTCGGTACTCTTTGTCGGCTTTGCCATCAAGGTGCCTATGTTCCCATTTCATACATGGTTGCCTGATGCTCACGTCGAGGCACCTACTCCTATTTCAGTTATCCTTGCCGGTGTACTTCTTAAGCTCGGTACCTACGGTATGATGCGGATCAACTTCCCTCTTTTCCCGGAAGTATTCCAGGCGTCAATGTACGTTATCGGTATTTTCGGTGCCATCAATATTATCTATGGAGCATTCTGCGCACTTGCACAGCAGGATCTTAAAAAGATGGTTGCCTACTCTTCCATCAGTCACATGGGTTATGTCCTCCTCGGTCTTGCTGCGGGAAACAGTGAAGGAATGATCGGAGCACTCTACCAGATGTTCAACCACGGTACCATCACCGCCATGCTCTTCCTTCTTGTCGGCGTCATCTATGACCGTGCACACACCCGCCAGATCGAAAAGTTCGGTGGCCTTGCATCATACATGCCAGTCTATGCAGCTATTGTCACGGTAGCATGGTTTGCCTCCCTTGGTCTTCCCGGGTTGAGCGGGTTTATCTCCGAAGCCTTCGTCTTTGTCGGTGCATTCAGCTCTATAACAACGCGCTACATCGCCATGGTTTCCGTTCTTGGTATAGTTTTCGGTGCAGCCTATCTGCTCTGGTCGTTGCAGAGGATGTTCCTTGGAAAACGCAGACCTGATGCAGCTTACGATCTTGAAGTAGGTGCGGATGGTCATGAACACATTCATTTCCATGACTGGAAAGGTAAAATTGATCTTGACGCACGCGAACTCACCATGCTTGTGCCACTTGTTGTCATCACCATTTTCCTCGGTATCTATCCGATGCCTGTGCTCGGCATGATAACTACAAGCGTTAACAAGCTTGTCGAAGTGCTCGCACCGCTGGCGGTCAGATAAAGGTTAATTATTAGGTTTGAATGAGGTAAAAGAATAAACGAAGAGAATTATGTTCGAGCTGCCATCAGGTGCTGAAATTCAAAGTATCATTGCGACTTTAAACGCAAACCTTGGATTTTTTATACCTGAAATTTATCTGTCCGTGCTTTTTATGCTTCTGATCGTCATCGATCTCGTTGCGAAAGGCAGGAAAAACAATCTGCTCTCCATAACAACCCTTCTCGGGCTTGCGGGCAGCATATTCTTCATCCACCAGCAGCACTCCCTGCCGGCAGGAGAGCTCTTTTTCGGGATGTATGTTCTCGACGAGTTTGCCCTGTTCTTTAAGTACTTTTTTGTTCTCTCCGGTATGCTTGCCGTTATCATAACAATGGCCGACGAGCAGTTTGAGAGTGAAGTGAAAAGTATGGGAGAGTATTATGCACTGATTATCGCAATGGTCATCGGTATGATCATGATGGCGTCCTCAGCTGATATGATGATGATTTTCCTTTCCATGGAGCTCGTGAGTTTTTCAGCATTCATTCTCACCGGATATTTCAAGCGCAACCCCCGTTCGTCCGAAGCAGCACTTAAATATCTTGTCTACGGAGCAGTATCGTCAGGCCTCATGGTCTACGGTTTTTCGCTTATTTACGGTATTACTGCCCAGACCAATATCATCAACATCTCCTCCGAGCTTTCAATGCACGGCTATGATCCCTTGTTGATGATTCTTGCGACACTGCTTATTCTTGCAGGTTTCGGCTATAAAATCGGTGCTGTTCCATTTCACTTCTGGGCACCCGATGTCTACGAGGGCGCACCGACACCAATAACAGCATATCTCTCCGTTGCCTCAAAAGCAGCAGGCTTTGCTCTTCTCATGCGATTCTTCTATATAGCGGTACCGCATGGCGCCCCTGCTTATGAGGATATTCTTGGCATTAACTGGGTATCGTTGCTGATTATTCTCTCCATTGCCTCCATGATCTACGGTAACGTGGTTGCGCTCTGGCAGAAAAATGTCAAACGCCTGCTTGCATACTCATCTATCGCCCATGCCGGTTATCTTCTCCTCGGAATCATTGTTATGGATGCATTCGGCACTCAGGCAACGCTCTTTTACCTGATCTCCTATTTTCTTATGAACTTTGGAGCCTTCTATGTTGTCATTCTCATCGCAAACAAAACCGGCAGTGAAAATCTCGAAGATTACCGCGGTCTCGGCAAAAAAATGCCCCTTGCCGGAGCAGCACTCACCGTATTCCTGATCTCACTTGTAGGTCTTCCACCGACCATCGGCTTTATAGGTAAACTGATGATTTTCTCCGCACTGCTTGCCAAAGGATCACTCTATCTCTGGCTTGCACTCATCGGCATTATGACCAGTGTGATATCGCTCTACTACTACATGCTGATTCCCCTCAATATGTATCTCCGCGAATCACCGCAATCTGAAGCAAAGAACATGAATCCTGGCCTGATTGCGAATATTATCATGGCAGTAATGATGTTTTTGACCATCTACTTCGGTCTTTTCTTCCAGCCGCTTTCAGATTTCGCAAAATATTCATCAGCAATGTTCGGCCTGAGACTTTACTGAACTCCAGCACTTTAAAACCCCGTCTTCCACCAGGATGCACGGGGTTTTCTCGTTCCCACTCCTCACTCT
>CAIVCU010000022.1 GCA_903904495.1 uncultured Chlorobiaceae bacterium | reverse complement strand
TAATAAATAAGCAGTTTTATTTTGTTGATCTTCCCGGTTACGGATATGCCGCTGTCGGGCATGCCGAGAAAGCTGCATGGGGCAATCTACTGTCCGCGTATATTGAACACCGCCGAACTATTTCGCTCATTGTCCTTCTCCTTGATTCCCGTCATCCGGCCATGCAGTCCGACAGGGCCATGATAGATTTCCTGGAGTTTCATGACAAGCCTTATGGGATTGTTCTGACCAAGTACGACAAGCTCACGCAAAAGGAGAAAGTGCAGACCAGGCGTGTAATGGAAAGTTGCGCGGTGAAAGCCAAATTTATTGTAAATTATTCATCTTTTTCCGGCAAGGGAAAGAGCGAGCTTCTGGCTCATTTTGATCATTATATCTGTTAAAAAAAACAATCGTCGTGGAATCAAAAAAATTCAGGACACCCTCACAGTCTGCAACCGTTATAGTTGGCACTCAGTTCGGTGATGAAGGTAAAGGAAAACTCGTTGATTACCTTTCGGACAAGTATGATATTGTTGTCCGTTATCAAGGAGGGGCAAATGCCGGCCATACTATCTGTTTTGATAATAAAACCGTTGTTCTGCACCTTATTCCTTCCGGAATCTTTCATAAAGGATGTGTTTGTGTGATCGGCAATGGTGTGGTTATTGACCCTGCCGCATTGCTCGATGAGATTAAAAAGGTCGAGGAACTTGGTTTCGAGGTCACGGGAAGGCTTTTTATAAGCCATAATGCCCATCTCATCATGCCGTACCATAAACGGCTGGATTCATTGCACGAAAACGCCCAGGGTGACAATAAAATCGGAACAACCGGTAGAGGTATCGGTCCGAGCTATGAGGACAAGTTTGCCCGTCAGGGAATAAGAGTTGTAGATCTTCTCAGTCCTGAAGTGCTCCAGGAGAAGCTCAGGGAGAACCTTGCAGCGAAGAACAAACTGTTTAAAAATATTTATGACAAGGAAGAGATCGATGTCGAGTCCATGGTGCGCGAGTACGAGGAGTTCGACAAGATTATCGATCCCTATGTAACCAATACCCAGCTATATCTCAACAAGCAGCTTCAGGCAGGAAAGACGGTACTTCTTGAAGGCGCACAGGGATGTCTGCTTGATGTCGATCACGGTACCTATCCCTATGTTACATCCTCGAACCCTACCTCCGGAGGCGCCTGCACAGGATCAGGTATTGCTCCGAACTATATCGGCAAGGTTATCGGTGTCTGCAAGGCGTATATGACAAGAGTAGGCAACGGGGCGTTTCCCTCCGAACTGCTGGATGAGACCGGTGAACTTCTCGGTCAGATCGGGCACGAGTTCGGTGCTACAACAGGAAGAAAACGCAGATGTGGCTGGATAGACCTTGTCGCTCTCAGGTATTCGCTTACAATCAATGGCGTTACGGAAATTGCACTGACCAAGCTCGATGTGCTTGACACGTTTGAAGAGATCAAAGTGTGCACCTCATATATGCTTGATGGCAAGGAAATTCATGATTTTCCGACCGATCACCAGACCCTGTCCAGGGTGACGCCGGTTTATACCACCTTGAAAGGGTGGAATGCTTCAAACGCTCAGTCGCGGATCTTCTCCGATATGCAGCCTGAAGCCAGGAACTATGTGACCTTCCTTGAGGATGAACTGGACATTCCTGTTACTTTTATTTCAGTTGGTCCTGGCAGGGAAGAGACTGTTTTCAGATAACCTTCGAGTTTGTTTATCATGGCTTTGATGGACATCGCTGTTATACCTCTTGACAGTAAAGAGGGAAGCCTGAGTGGTTTTGTAGCCGGATTGCAGGAGCTTCTCGGCGCGAGTGGATGCAGCTACAGGCTTCAGGATATGGGTACGACGGTTGAAGGTCCTGCGCATCTGCTTTTTGAGCTTGCCGAGAAGCTTCATGAGTACTCGTTCAGTAATGGCGGCAGGCGTGTCTATACGGTCATGAAAATTGATGATCGACGGGACCGGACTGTCCGTCTTGGCGAAAAGACGGCATCCGTCAAAGCGAAAATAGCCCCCTCTGCGGAGTAGGGGGATTGGCGAAAATATTTTATCTTCACATTCTTTAAGAATGGCCGTTGTAACGCTTTTGCACCCCGTTAAAGATGGAGTTGTTGCAGGGC
>CAIVCU010000021.1 GCA_903904495.1 uncultured Chlorobiaceae bacterium | reverse complement strand
GGGTGATATTTGGATGACTGTTGATGCGATTGAGCAGAGCAGTTTCAACCTCTTTTCCTGTCAGATCCTGTGCGTGTACAATTCTGCTCCTGGAGTGGCCGCCCTCTTTACCGAGGTGCAGATTGCTGTTGTCTGAAGTTGTAAAGTTGACTCCAAGTTCTGTAAGCCGCTTGATGTGCTGAGGTCCTTCCCTGACCATAAGGGAGACCATCTCCTCATTGCACAGCCCTGCACCGGCTTCGAGGGTGTCGGCAATATGGAGTTCGGCACTGTCGTTGTCATCGATGGTGGCAGCAATACCTCCCTGGGCCCAGTTGGTATTTGAGGTGGAACTTTCCTTTTTGGTGATGATCGTTACCTTGGCGTAGTCGGCCATATGAATGGCGAAATACAGTCCGCCAATGCCGCTGCCGATTACCAGAACATCAGTTTTGATTGATTCAGTCATAACCGTGATGTACCGTTTATTAAAGGTTATTCTTTGGAATTTCGAACCTCCTAAATAAAAACGGGGAACAGGGCAATAGTTTGCCTCTTCCCCGTTTAGCAAGCTTTTTATGCGGGATGCTTTTGTTTTCCCATCCCGGTTATCCCTTGTTTAACTCCTGCATCAGTTCGCCTCGCAACTACTCATTACTGCAGCAGAACAGCGCACGAAATGACCGTTGTCCAGAGTCCGTTCTCGCCTTCGGCAGACTCGGTGATGTTGTAGGAATTAATAATTTTGCCGCTCATTTTGTAAATACCCTCACGCTCATCCCAATCCTTGTTTGGATCAAACTCAATACCGAGGGTGGTTGCCAGCATGGTTGCCGCAAGGTCTTCAGCATATTCGCCGGACTGTTCGGCTGATTCTCCGAAGGGATGGTGTTCCGACAGATAGCCGTACTGCGTTTCATCAGCAGGAATAGCCACTCCGACCGAAGCAGCAATGAGGCGGTTATATTCATTGGTTGAATTGCGGGCCATGACTGCGAAGGTGATCTGACCTGGAGCGAGATGCTTCAGGCCTTCTTCTACGCTGACGCGCTCACATTTTGGAGGAAAAATACTTGATACAGTAACCAGATTGCATTTCTCAATTTTGGCCTCTCTCAGGGCAAGCTCGAATGATGAAAGATATTCTTTGTGCCTTCCCACGCCTTTGGTGAAAAAAACTTTTGATGGGACAAATGACAATGCCGTGCCTCCGGATTTATGTGTTGCTGAAAGCGGTTACAGTTTCGAAATTGACGAATTATATGAAAAAGAGGTGGTATTCAAAATGTTTTTCTTATGGCCACTTTAAAAAACTTTCTTTTTCCAACTCTGATGATTTTCGGCTCGATTTCAAGTGCAATGGACTCGTGGATTCCTTCAACTTTGTTGTCGCCCACAAGCACCGATTTCTGCTCAATCATTCTTCGTGCCTCACTTTTCGAAACTGCTGCACCAAGGGTTATCAATAGGTCGATGACGGGTATCGACTGTTCGTCAAATTCAATGAGTTCAATGTCATCCGGTGCTTTTTTATGAATAAAAACCTGATCGAAGTGGGTTTCAGCACCCTCTGCTTCCTCGGCTGAGTAGTAAAGCGCTACAATTTTTTTAGCCAGCGCCCGTTTGGCCGTTCTCGGATCTGCTTCCCTCTGTGCCAGGATTTCAGAGACACCGGCCTCGTGTTGAGGAATCAGAAGTTTGCAGTAGGTTTCAATAAGGGTATCTGGAATTGAAAGCGACTTGCCGTACATGTCGGCAGGGGAGTCGTTGAAGCAGATGGCATTGCCGAGCGATTTCGACATCTTCTCCTTTCCGTCAGTGCCAACCAGGAGCGACATGGTAATGCACACCTGCGGGGTGATTCCGTACTCCCTCTGAAGATCCCGGCCGACAAGGAGGTTGAATTTCTGGTCGGTTCCGCCAAGTTCAACGTCGTTTTTCAGGTGTACTGAAT
>CAIVCU010000020.1 GCA_903904495.1 uncultured Chlorobiaceae bacterium | reverse complement strand
CTTTCAAAAACCGGGTTTCTCCAAGGACAACAAACCGCAGCAACCGCAAATCGTCATTGGCCTCATTACCACTCGTTCGGGTTTTCCGGTAATGCATGAGGTATTTGAAGGCAACACCTTCGAAGGAAAAACGATGTTGGCTGTTGTGCACCGTTTCCAGGAGCGGGTCGGAGAAACCAAGCCGGTTATTGTGGCCGATGCCGGTATGCTCTCGAAAACCAACATGCAGGAACTGGAGGCGTAAGGGTACAGCGATATCGTAGGGGCACGACTGGCGAGTACCGCAAGCAGCTTCATCAATCGGATCCACACCGAACTGCCTCGTATTGACAACGCATTACGGCATTTCAGTTATTCCCACGCTGTCCAGAACTCCACCATGATCTGCGAGTTCTCCGATGCCCGGTACAAGAAAGACAAGCGGGAGTTCGACAAACAGATCAAGCGGGCGCTTGACCTGCTTGAGCGCAACGAACCCGGTCGGCGGGCCAAGTTCGTCATGAAATCCAAGGAGAAGGACAAGCCGTTCATCTTCGACACGGCTCTTCAGGCAAAGACCGAGAAAATGCTCGGCGTCAAGGGCTATGTCACCAACATCCCAGAGAAAACGATGTCGAGCACCGAGGTGATCACATATTACCATGACCTATGGCATGTGGAACAGGCGTTCCGCATGAGCAAGTCGGACCTGCAGGCCAGGCCGATCTTTCACCGCACCCAGGAAGCCATCAGGGCCCATATGCTCATCTGCTTCATGGGCTTGATGATGGGCAAATACCTGGAGATCAATACGAAGCGATCATTACGGCAGGTCCGGAAAGAGCTCTTGCAGGTGCATGAAGCTCATATTCGTAATGAACAAACTGGCGAGGTGCTCGTGATGCAGATGGATGCCGGTGACTTTGCGGGAAGCGTGCTCTTTAATCTCTTGAATTCTGAACTTTCGCACTAAGCGGCACAACTCAGGAAAGGTAATCTGACGTCGTTCGACAGAATCCAATCGTGCAAACATCTCTGCATTGTTCTGAATAAAACGCCGCATCTCAACAAATGCATTAATGATTTTTATACTCACCTTGATTGCCGTTTCACTTCTAATCACGGCTGAAAGCATTGCAACACCCTGTTCCGTAAAGACATAGGGAAGATATTTTCTATGCTGTCCTCGCCCGCCCTTTTTTAAGATCACAGATTGTGATCTTAAAGCGTTATCGTCAGCACTTGAGATCACAATTTGTGATCTCATGTTATCATACTCGTCTGGAGTTAACTCAAATCGGAATGCCTCAGGAAAGCGCTCAATATTTCTTTTTACTGCCTGATTAAAAACTCTGGTTTCAACGTTGTAAATGAGTGACAGATCACTGTCCAGCATTACCTGGACACCTCGCACAGTTAAAATCATGCTCGGGATGTTGAAATCTGTTAATTTGGTCATTGTGTACTATCCCGTGTCTTTATTCTGCTTGACAAAAAGGCAATGGGAGGTGAAAATTGCTTGATGAATCGTGCGAAGGACTTAAGGACACTTTCAATGGGCTATCAATGTGAATATCTGCAGCGTATCAATACTTATCGTATGGGATTGAAAAGAAGAATGCGGCAACAAGACATAGATATCAACTTAAGTAATATACTTGCAATTAAGAAGTATAAACGAATAAAGTAATCGCTTATTTTTTGATTTACTCAGTTACCTACGCTGCTGAATGATACCGGATTACAAGCCCGAAACAGTGATACCTCGGCTACCATGAAACTTGGTTTGAGATAATTGCTTGGCTAATAAATTTTTATTGCGAAGTATAGCACTTAGTGATATCTTTAAAGAAATGAGAGTATTTACTAATAAATGGTTTTCCCGCTGGGCGGAAGATGAAGAGCTGTCTGACTCTGTGTTGTGGGTTACCGCGAAGGATGTTGTAGCAGGGATTGTTGAAGGTTCCTTGGGCGGGTGCTTGTTCAAGAAGCGAATTCCTCGGGAAGGAGGGGGCAAGCGTTCAGGTTTCCGCGTTATTGTCGGATACCGGAAAAGCGATGGGAGTAGAGTGGTTTTTCTCTATGCTTTTGCTAAAAACGACAAGGCTAACATCTCAAACAAAGAGAAAACCGCACTTCAACTTACAGCCAAAGACTTTTTAAGTGCAACAGACAAACAATTACAAATACTTATTTCTACAAAGAAATACAGGGAGGTAACAGCTAATGAGCAAGATTCTTGATATAGCCCATGAAATGGCCAAGGACCTTTTTGAGGTCGGAGCGATGGACGAAGTAACGATGCGTACAGTAGAATCGCTTTGTTTGCCCGAAGCAAAGGCTTTTCGGCCAGAGGACATCCGCCGCATTCGGACAAAAAACCATCTTAGCCAGCCTGTTTTTGCTTTGATGCTCGGGATTGG
>CAIVCU010000019.1 GCA_903904495.1 uncultured Chlorobiaceae bacterium | reverse complement strand
ATTATCCAGCAGATTACGGATAACAATTTCAAGATAGACAGCATCGGCATAGACTAGTGGAAGATCTTCAGGAATATGGATAGAGAGCTTGATATGCTTTTTGTCAAGTGACAGCTTAAGCAGGCTGACCGATTTTGCAATGACGCTGTTTATATCCACCGCAATGAACTGATACACAATTTGACCCGACTCAATTCTCGAAAGGTCAAGCACATCGTTAACCAGCGCTGTAAGCTGTACACTTGCTCCTAAAATAATATTGAGAAATGCAGATGCATGTTCCGGTTCATGCATTGCTCCGTCAAGCAGCGTTTCAGTATAGCCACTGATGATTGAGAGGGGTGTCCGTAGCTCGTGTGATACACTGGAGACAAAATCCCTTCGTATTTTTTCAAGATTGCGGAGTTTGGTAATGTCGTTCAGGACAAAAACTGTTCCATCGAACCGCCCTTCCTTCATCACCGGCATCGAACTGATTTGCATAATCCGCGATCCTTTCGTACTCTTCACTGACCGTTCTTCTTTAAGTAGTGTTATTCGATCATTGTGAACATTGTCGAAAAGCTCTTGAAGCTTGGTGTCAGTAAGGTGCCTGATAGGCCGTGCCTTGAACATGGCGCCTTCGATCTGGAACATTCTCGATGCTGCAGGATTGACCATGATGATATCACCGGCAGTATCTGTTACAATGATAGCCTCTCGAATACCTGAAAAAACAGCCTGATACCACTCTTCAACACGCTGCATTTTTTTAATATCATCCCTCATCTCATTGAAAGCATTGGCAAGCATACCAATCTCATCCGTTCGATTGACAGAGATGTTATCCGGCAAGTCACCGACAATTCTTTTTTGAGTGGTTTCAGCGAGCGCTCGAAGTGGACGCGTAAGAAAAAAAGCCGTTACCATACCGACGACAAGGGAAAAAAGGAGTGTAAGAAGGAAGTCTTGCTCTATGTTTTTGCTTATTCCAATCTTGAAGATACCTATATCATAAAGTGGTTTGGAAAATCTAAGGATTGCATAGGGCTTAGGCAAGCCTATGGGAACAGCTATGTAGAGCATCTGTTCTTTTACGGTTTGGCTGTACCGTGTATTTTCACCATAACCGTTTGCTAGTGCAGCGCTGACTTCAGGTCTGCCGCGATGGTTTTCTACGAAATTAAGCTTGCCGGGGGGAATAAAGGAATCTCCGATCACTCGCCCGTCAAGATCAATAACCGTGGCCCTTATACCAAGAGTTGCCCCAACACTTTTTACCAATGCCTCTGCATTGCCTGTTGTCAGCAGTTTCTGGGGGTTCTGTTCAATGATCTGTTTGTTGTAAAGCAGTTCCTTACGCAGTTCCTTCTTTATTTCAGAAGTCAAAATACAGGTCAACTGCCGACTAAGGAAGAGAAAGCTGACCGTTGAGGTTAAAAAAACAAGTATCCCGATCACCATGGCCAGTTTTAAAAAAACTTTACTCTGCATGGGAGGCCATCTCGTTTTCCTCAAGCTTGTAGCCGAGTCCCCGGACTGTTTTAATCATACTTCCTATATTTCCAAGTTTTTCGCGAATTCTGGTAATATGGGTATCTATAGTTCTCGTATTAAGTGTTTTATCGACATTCCATACATCGCTGAGCAACATCTCCCGTGATTGGGCTTCTCCCTTTCTTTTGATCAATGCAACAAGAAGTTTGAATTCCATGAGGGTCAAAACAAGCTCTTTCCCATCAAGTGTTACAATGTGACGCGTTAAATCGATTTCCAAACCAGCAACCTTGAGTACCTCCTGAATTTTGCCCGCTTTGCGGCGCTCTCTATTGAGTATAGCCCTGATTCTGAGTGTCAGTTCACGTGGACTGAATGGCTTGACAACATAATCGTCGACTCCAAGTTCAAAGCCGAGAATTCTATCTATTTCCTCTCCCTTTGCGGTGAGCATGATGATCGGTATATCTTTGTGCAACAGATTTTGTCTGATACTGCGGCATACTTCAAAACCGCTAATTCCCGGAAGCATGATATCAAGCAACACCAGATCAAAATTAATCGCTTTAAGTTTTTCAAGTCCATCTTCACCGGAACTTGATAGATGACATTTAAATCCTGCTCGGGCGAGATTGTATTCGAGGAGTTTCGAGAGGTTCTGATCGTCTTCGATTACGAGAAGCAATGGATTTGACATAGTAGTGTTGTTTTCTTATAGAGTACGGAATTTTGCCTCCAATGCTATTGATTGAATTGCAGGCTCATGCCAAGAAAGGGTAATCGACTCTTGCTTTGTAAGAAACGACAAAAAGCCGTCTATCATGAGACAGCTTTTTGTCGTT
>CAIVCU010000018.1 GCA_903904495.1 uncultured Chlorobiaceae bacterium | reverse complement strand
GTGGGGTTTATCCCTTTTGTAGGACTCTTTTGCCATAACTTATCTCCGTGACGGTTATCTTTTATTGATTGTAGTAGTTAAAACTGATAGTCTCTGTTACTCGCTTATTCCGAATCCTTGCTTACCCTCTTCTCCTGCAAAGCTTCCGCAATATTGCGAGGAACTTCGCGATAACAGTCAAACTCCATAGAATAATTTGCCCTTCCCTGACTCATTGAACGAAGATCAGTTGAATATCCGAACATCGCTGAAAGAGGAACCTTTGCATTGACAAACTGAGCTCCCGCTCTCTGTCCCATACCTTCAATATGACCACGGCGACTGGAGAGATCACCCATAACATCACCAAGATACTCGTCAGGTGTTACAACCTCAACCTTCATGATCGGTTCAAGGAGAACAGGATCAGCCTTTTTGGCCGCACCCTTGAACCCGATGGAACCGGCAATCTTGAATGCCATTTCCGAAGAGTCAACCTCGTGGTACTTACCATCATAGAGCGTTACCTTGATATCCTGCATCGGAAAACCTGCAACAACACCACTCTTCATGGCCTGCTGCACACCGGCATTAACTGCAGGGATATACTCCCTCGGGATAACTCCGCCTTTGACAGCATCAACAAATTCGTATCCCTTTCCTTCCTCAAGCGGCTCCACAGTAATATTGACCAGACCAAACTGACCTTTACCACCTGACTGGCGAACAAACTTACCTTCAAAATCAACTTTCTTTCTGATCGTCTCGCGGTAAGCAACCTGCGGCTGACCAACATTCGCCTCAACCTTAAACTCACGCCGAAGCCTGTCAACCAGAATCTCAAGATGGAGTTCACCCATACCGGCAATCAAAGTCTGACCGGTTTCATCATCAGTCTTTACTTTAAACGTAGGGTCCTCTTCAGCAAGCTTTGCAAGCGACATACCGAGCTTATCGTTATCGGCTTTTGTTTTCGGTTCAATCGCAATCTCAATAACCGGCTCAGGAAAAATCATTTTTTCGAGAACAACCGGATTATTTTCTTCACAGAGTGTATCACCTGTCCTTACATCCTTCAAACCTACCGCAGCTGCAATGTCGCCGCAATAGACAAAATCTATATCCTCGCGCTTATTGGAGTGCATCTGAAGGATTCGACCAATACGCTCTTTCTTGCCTGTCATGGTATTCAAGACATAACTGCCTGCCTTGAGAACACCTGAATAAACCCTGAAAAAGGTAAGCTTGCCGACAAAAGGATCAGTAGCAATTTTAAAGGCCAGAGCAGCAAACGGCTCCTCATCCTTTGGCTCGCGTGATATCGACTCTTCGGTACGCGGGTGGTGACCTTCAACAGCTCCGACATCAACAGGAGAAGCAAGATACTCGACAACTGCATCCAGCATAAACTGAACACCCTTATTCTTAAAGGATGAACCGCAAAGTACCGGTATGATTGTAACTTTAAGTGTTGCCTGACGAAGAACGTTTCTTACCTCTTCCTCAGTAATATCTTCACCATTCAAATACTTCTCAAGAAGAGTGTCATCATGCTCGGAAACAGCCTCAAGCATATTGATCCGCCATGTCCGCGCTTCGTTCTGCAGGTCATGAGGAATCTCAACCTCTTCATAGGTACTGCCGTCCTCCTTATCATAAATGATACCTTTCATTCTGATAAGATCGACGAATCCAGCAAAAATCTCACCCTCACCGATCGGTATCTGTAGAGGAACAGGATTTGCACTTAATCTCTCTCTGATAGCCTTGACAGTCTCAAAAAAGTTTGCTCCGGTCCTGTCCATCTTATTGACATAGGCAATCCTCGGTACACCATACTTATTTGCCTGGCGCCATACTGTTTCAGACTGTGGCTCAACACCGCCAACAGCACAGAAAAGTGCAACCGCACCATCAAGTACTCGAAGTGAACGCTCAACCTCAACAGTAAAGTCTACGTGACCAGGCGTATCTATAATATTAATCCTGTGATTAACACCGGTATAGTTGCCAAACTTCGGAGTCCAAAAACAAGTTGTAGCGGCAGAGGTGATTGTAATACCACGCTCTTTCTCCTGATCCATCCAATCCATCGTCGCACCACCGTCATGCACCTCACCCATCCGATGCAACCGGCCTGTGTAAAACAATATCCTTTCTGTCGTTGTCGTCTTTCCAGCATCAATGTGAGCCATGATGCCGATATTGCGTACTTTATCTAAATCAACCTGCCTTGCCATAACAAAATTTTTGACCTTTTATCTACACTTAAACAACTACTTAGAACCTGAAATGCGCAAACGCCTTATTAGCATCAGCCATTCTATGAACCTCATCGCGCTTTTTCACCGACGCACCCTGCTCGTTAGCAGCATCCATCAGTTCAGCAGCAAGCTTTTCCGCCATGGATTTTCCTCCACGTCTTGCAGCATACATCTTCAACCAGCGGAACGCAAGCGCACCTCTTCTTGAAGCCTTAACTTCCATTGGAATCTGGTAGGTAGCACCACCAACTCTTTTACTGCGAACTTCAACAACCGGCGCAATATGCGACATAGCCTTGCGATAAACCTCAAGAGGATCCTCACCAGTCATTTTTTCACCAATAATAGCAAAAGCATCATAAACAATCTTTGTTGCAACTGCTTTCTTACCATCAAGCATTACAGCATTGATAAAACGGGCAACACT
>CAIVCU010000017.1 GCA_903904495.1 uncultured Chlorobiaceae bacterium | reverse complement strand
TCGAGTCACTGAACTCCGAGTTTGAAAAGGCTGACTATTGTGCTGATGAACTGCTTCCGTTCATGATCACAGTGCGAGAAGTAGCTGACAGACTCGAACAGGTGGTTGACCGCAGCCGCTGGCAGCTCCCAACCTACTTGGAAATGCTCTTTGAGCACTAATCGTCAAACCCATCCAACAAAAAAGGCCCGCACAAGCGGGTCTTTTTTGTTTCAAATATCAGTCCCATCCGTCGCTCTTTTTTCCTTTTCAAACTGAGCCCCCCTCATCAAACTGAGCCTTCCTTGTCATACTGAGCGAAGCGAAGTATCCATATCTTTATTAACAACGTCCCATATCAACTCAAACTCAGATCGTTCCATTCAGGATTAACTGATTCTATCAAGCCTATTTTCTTTTGCCTTATCCATCCTTTGATTTGCTTCTCCCGATTGATGGTCTCATGAATAGCATGGCATGATTCAGCATAGACCAGCAGATTGATACTATATTTCTTCGTGAACCCATCGATTAATTTCATTTTATGCTCATGGATCCGTCGTTCAAGGTTATTTGTTACCCCAGTATAAAGCGTTCTGTTTTTTTGCTGGCCAGTATGTAGACATAATAATCGTTCATCTCAGACCTCACTTATTAGATGCTTTGCATAAATACGGAATAATAACAAAAATATACTTCACTTTGTCATGCTGAGCGGAGCGAAGCATCTACGTTTCTAAATTCTTACCCATTAAAGCAATTAGCTGACCAGGCTCTTCTCTCTCAACCCTCAGCACCGTCAACTGCCGACTGCCCACTGCCGACTGCCTTCATTCCCCAATAATCTTCACCAGCACCCGCTTTCTCCTCATCCCGTCAAACTCCCCATAAAATATCTGCTCCCAGGGCCCGAAATGCAGTTTTCCTTTTGTCACGGCTACCACTACTTCCCGCCCCATGATCTGTCGTTTATGATGAGCATCTCCGTTATCCTCTCCTGAGAGGTTGTGACGGTATCGGCTGAGGGGTTCATGTGGTGCAAGTTCCTCCAGCCATCGCTTGTAGTCGTGCTTCAATCCTGATTCGTCATCATTGATAAAGACTGATGCCGTAATGTGCATGGCATTCACCAGGCAGAGCCCTTCCTCTATGCCGCTCTCCCTCAGCGCAAGCTCAACATCGCCGGTAATGTTTACAAAATCCATTCTTGCCGGCACCTGCATCCAGAGTTCCTTATGATACGATTTCATTGGACTATACGTGAATAGTGGTTCAAAGATTAAGATCAGGGAAGCAAAGAAAATATTTTTATTGCAAACGTTAAGTTATGCCTTATTTTTATCATCCTGTTCTCATTTTCACGGAAAAACAAACACTGCCGACATGCCTGAGGTTTTTCATTATCCTACGACCTTCCCCGCATGGTGGATGGATTCCTATTTTCTTGCTACCTGGTGTCTTGGTATGCTCTTTCTTAGTGTGGGATGGGCTATATTTTTCCGATTCGGAAAGTTTTCCTACGGTGTCGATCTTGGCTGCTTTTGGAAATCTACGTTACTGCTTATGCTGACGACTATATCGCTCGGCGGACCCAATTACTATAATACCCGTTTTGTAGGGGAGCATGGTCAGGATGGAGATGCAATCAAAATATCCAGCGACAAGCTGCTCTATCTTGATCGAAAAGGAAACGAGAAAAAGCTCAGTCTTGCTGATATTACCTCTATTTACCAGGAGAGCATTACCTATAACCCTCCACCAAAAATTTTTATTGTCGCCGGAAAAGCCCCTGTCAGGGATTCCATATTTGTAACAACCAACCTTCCCGACTACAAGCGCTTTCTCTCAGACCTGTCTAAAAAAACCGGTATTGAAGCAAAGCTGCGCTGAGTATTTTTTTAAGGATATAAGACCATGCTTCATACCAGCGAACAACCTCTTCACGATGCGCTGCTTTTTGTTGTTGAAATAGGCAATACCACTGCTTCATTTGCGGTTTTCAAGGGTGATGAATGCCTTGAAGTGCATAAGGAGCATTCAGCAAAACTTTCGGGATATGACGATGTGACTGCTCAGATAGCTCCCATCCTGAAGAAGTATCCTGCACTTCGTGATGCTGCGCTCTGCAGTGTTGTTCCTTTCGTAGGCTCTCTTGTCTGCACCGCTTTTCGTCATTATCTGACCGGTCTGGTGCTCGAGGTTACTTCATCGATGCAGCTGCCGTTTCTGCTGCACTACGAGTCACCCGATTCCTTCGGCCCCGACCGTATCGCGCTTTGCGCTCAGAGCAGCCTGCTCTATCCCGACGAGCCTGTCATTGCGCTTGATATCGGCACAGCGATCACCGTTGATGTGCTCGGTTCTGACAGGCACTATCTCGGAGGTCTTATTATGCCAGGCCTCGACCTTATGGCAAAAACGTTGAACGAACATACTGCCCGGCTTCCGTTGGTAAGCATGGATCTTCCTGATACACTGATAGGATTTTCTACATCTGAATGCATCAGGAACGGTATTGTATGGAGTTGTGTCTCAGGTATCGAGGGACTTCTTGTGAAGATCAAAACCCTGCTTACAGAGGAGCATAAAGCTGAGAACATCAGGGTACTTGCTACCGGCGGCAACGCACAGCTCATTACCGGCATGCTTGCATCCTCGCCGGCACTCGATGAGCTTGCTGTGCTAAGGGGGACCCGTTACCTCTTTACGCTCAATGCACACTCTTCCCGCTGAATAATGTCCGTGCATCATCGATAGCTTGCAGCACAGGTTTGTCATTAACGTCTTCTTCCAGAAGGAAGGCCTCTCCCAGGCTTTTCAGCAAAACGAATCGCAGCTTCTTATCCAGTTTTTTCTTGTCGGAAAACATGTTCCCCAGCAGAAGTTTGCTCTCGATATCAAGAAACCTGCGCTTAAGCACCCCCTTTGGAAAACGGAATTTCTTCAGGATAGCGAGTCCTCTTTCAAGTGACTTACTATCAAGATAACCGAGACTGTGAGATAAAAAGAGAGCGCATACCATACCGATGGTGACCGCCTCGCCGTGACGCAGGTGACGGTACACGGCAAGTTTTTCAAGCCCGTGCGCAAAGGTATGCCCGAAATTGAGGGTTGCCCTCACACCATTCTCCTCCCTGAAATCCCTTTTAACCACATCATCCTTGATGTATGCACTTTTTTTGACTGCTTCGGTCAGCCATGGCTCCTGCAATCCCGTAATATCGTTGAAATGAAGGTCAAGGAACGAAAGAAAAGCTTCGTCAGCAATAAAGCCGTACTTGACCACTTCCGACATTCCCGAATATATTTCCCGCTCTGGCAGGGTTGTAAGGTATGATGGATCAATCAGCACCAGTTCCGGGAGATGGAAAAACCCGATCAGATTTTTACCGAGAGGGTGATTGATGGCAACCTTTCCGCCAATGGAACTGTCCGTCATGGCCAGCAGGGTGGTTGGCAGCTGAATCACCGGTATACCCCGGTAGTAGCTTGCCGCTATAAATCCGCCAAGATCACCCACAACGCCGCCTCCAACGGCCAGCAGGTTCCAGCTCCTGTCAACATCGGCCTCGATCATGCTGCCGTAAAGCCGGTAAGCTGCACTGAAACTTTTCGATGCTTCCCGTGCCGGAACAACCAGCTCTTTCAACTGGAAGCCTTGATGGGTCAAGGTTTTAAGAAGCTCGTTTCCGTAAAGCTTGCGGGTGTTTTCATCAAAGAGTACTAAAGCTTTTTTTGAAAGCCCATGGGTCGTGAACAATTCACCAAGTCCCGCGGTAACAGGCGTTCCAACAATTATCGTGCTCACATCTTCACGTTTAAAAATTAATCCAGGGTGCTGGATGACGCTTTTCTGACATACCGCTCTATTTTCCGGGTCAGTTCCTCGACAGTTGATCCGATGCGGTTAATGTCAGTTTGAACAGTGATATCAGCACTTTCATATCGCGGTTCCCGTTTGGCAAGGATAGTCGAAATTTTTTCCTCAATCTCTTCACGCGAAAGCTTCTGACCGTTTTTTCCCCTCAACAGCGGTCTATCGGTTTTGTTGTACAGCCTTCTGGCAAGGGTTCTGGAAGGAGATTTCAGATAGACCAGCGTACCGGACTCTTTTATCAGTTCATAACAACGGTCATGTTCCAGTACACCTCCTCCAAGTGAAATCACCAGATTGTTTTGCTCAACAACTCCTTCAATGGTTTGATGTTCAAGATTCCTGAAGTACTCCTCTCCATGCTCAGCAAAAATCCGGTTAATGGCTTTACCGGCATGTTTTTCAATCGTCAGATCAAGATCAATAAACTCATAGCCGAGCGAATTGGCCAAGAGCGGCCCTATCGTTGATTTACCTGATCCGCTGAACCCGGTTAAAAAAATCAGTGAATGATGCTTCGTCACGGTTGGCTGTTAAAACTATGCTGTTACGTCTGCCATTGGATTCTCGAGTCATGCGAAGGTTCAAGAAACAAAACAAAATCTGAACCTCTTGGTTTCCTTGTTGCGGCAAATATAGACAATAAAGCAAAAAAAGCATTGTTCATCAGTAGTTTGAACTCATGAGCAATTGACCCGGAGTAATTATTATCTGACCGGAAGTAACAGAGCATTGTCATAATGCACTGAAAATCATAGGTTGTGGTAGTTCGAGATAATAACTCTTAAAGAAATAATGAAACAGCTTTATATCATAAAGGCAGGAACCACCTTCTCATCAACTCTTGAAAGCCTCGGTGATTTCGACGACTGGATCATAACCGCGCTTGGCAGGACTGAGTTTCCTTTTATCGTTATTGATGTAGTGCAGGGCAATCCGCTTCCCTTACCCGAAGAGTGCAGCGGTGTTATCGTAACAGGATCGCATGCCATGGTCACCGATAATCAGCCGTGGAGCCTCCGGATCGAATCGTGGATTCCAACCCTGATTGCTGCAGGGGTACCCTTTCTTGGTATCTGCTACGGTCATCAGTTACTCGGTCGTGCCACGGGTGGAGAGGTTGGGTATAATCCCCTTGGCAAGGAAATCGGGACGGTTGCCATAACGCTCACTCCTGAATCAAAAAATGATCCCCTTTTTAACGGGGTTTCAGGCACCTTTCAAGCCCACACCACCCATGCGCAAAGTGTCCTGAAGCTTCCTTCAAATGCACTCCTCCTTGCCGGTAATGCCCATGAGCCTCATCATGCTTTCCGTATCGGCAGCTGCGCCTGGGGCGTCCAGTTTCACCCGGAGTACACCGCTGAAGTAATGCAGGCATACATAACCGCTCAAGCCGAAAGCCTCAGGAAAAAGGGACGCAATGTTGAGAATATGCTCCATGAAGTAACAGAAACTCCGCTCGCCCGGACGGTTCTTTCTAATTTTGGATCACTGGTTCAAGGTTACATTACAGACTGATTCGTGATGGATTCATAAACTCATATTTATATCATTTCCCGCCTTATTACCCGACAGATATCATAATTACCGGGTAGAGACGGCACATTGCTGTGCCATCCCCCCCTAAGAACCGTGCGTGCGGCTTTCGCCGCACACGGCTCAAGCCTCGAATAAGGCGCCTTCGGACACCCGGCAACCTGACGGGATCGATTTTCTCATCTGTTTTATACGGGCGGTGAAGTACGCTCCCCACACTGGATCGTGCGGGTTGGCCTTCATTCTGATTTTGACGTGTCGCCGGATTGGCATACTGGCTTCAATGAAGAGTTGATGCTCTCCCTTTCCGTCCGCCTTTTCAGCGACGAATATCCATTTTCTACCTTCTCTGATATGGAAATATTTGTCCATAATCCATTGACAGCTTTTATTGGGATGTCGTCGTTTCGCCCATTTCCAGAGCATTGACCAGATTTCGTGGTCGTTACGAGCGAAGACGCCTTTGGCGACAACATGACGATGGTAGTTTGCCCACCCCCGCAGAACAGGGCTGAGGATACCAATGAGATTCGCCTGCTTGATCGTCTTGTTCGCCTTGATGATTTCCCGCACCTTGGAGAGGTGGGCCTTGACGTTCGCTTTCGACGGCTTGATAAGCAGTTTGCCGCCATACTTGCGTATGTTCCAGCCAAGGAAATCAACTCCTTCCGTGATGTGTGTTACTTTGGTTTTTTCCTCTGAGAGGGAGAGTCCCCGCTCTGCAAGGAAATTGACCAGCACTGGGATGACCTCGTTCTCCAGCCACTCTTTCGAGTTACCTGTGATAACCAGGTCGTCAGCGTAACGCACCATGTTCATTTTCAAACCACGGGCTTTTGCGTGCGGAAATGCTATTGCAAGCGTTTGTTCGAGGCCGTCAAGGCACATGTTTGCCAGTCCCGGACTGATGATGCCGCCTTGCGGCGTACCGGCAACTGTAGGAAAGAGCTCGTTGTTGAACACGAAGCCTGCCTTCAGCCATTTGCGGAGGATCGAAGTATCCATAGGGATGTTGTCAATCAACCACTCATGGCTTATCGCATCGAAGCATGCGGCAATATCAGCCTCAAGTACCCACTGTGCAGAATCGCGTTTGGCGAGGCAGATGAAACATTGTTCTGCCGCGTCTGCTGTTGACCGCCATGGCCGGAACCCATATGAGTTTCCGTCCGCGGTGGTTTCCGCCACAGGTTCCAGTGCAAGCCAGTATAGCGCCTGCATGGCCCTGTCTGTCATGGTCGGGATACCGAGAGGTCGTTTCTTGCCGTTCTTCTTCGGAATGTAGATCCTTCGAAGTGGAAGAGGCTTGTAGCCTCTTCGTCTCAACGATGCTACAGCATTGGCCTTTGCTTTTGGGGTTTTCCAGATTTCGTCATCGACTCCCGGGGTGTATTTCCCCCGGTTCGTCGTCACTCGTTTGACGGCAAGAGCCTTGCAGCTGAGCGAGTGGGTCAGCAACCACTGCAGGGCATTCGCCTTGCCGTGACGGCCATCCATTGTTGCCTTTGCAATACGCATCTGAAGCCTCCTGACCCGTCGGTTGACCCGAGACCAGTTTATCCCTTGCCAGTCGTGGCCGGAAGGTGCACACACAGTATTACCCGTGTTCATTTGCTTTCCTTCTGCATGGGAGGTTCTTCAAGTTATCTTGCAAATCGAGACCATGAGGACGTCTGCCCGTTTTCACGTGGGATGATGTTGCAACCCCTATCCATCCGATTACAGGACGGCATTCGCTTCTTCCTCGTTCTTATGCCCGCATTCCCATGGCCCTTCATTGCGGTTGGATTGCCCAGCATCGCCGGGCGGAAATACGGGGTTTCCGTGTTCCGCGTATCGAACGTACGGGCGGGTTAGGTTCCGTCTATCCGCCGGCGGGAGTTATTGGCCGTGTATGCACATAATGGAGGTGCATACCAACCCGCTTACCTATTTGGTCAAGCGTATCAGTGAGCTTTCGCTTGTCTACATTCACGACGGTTTCGACGATTGACTTCTGTTAACCATACCACCCTCCCCCTTGCCCCTCTCTGCCTGCTACTGGCAGATTCGGCATTCCCTCACGGGTCGGCCTACGGTTTCCCGCGGGTACGTTTCCGGCAGCTTCACACAAGGCGATTGCTCATCCTGCATGTGCCGGTGGGGGCAGTTGACGGCGCAACTGGTTCTGCAAAGAACAGTTCATAGATACGCGACTTCACGTCGCAACGATTAAAATATAGTTATATTGGCAGCATAGCATTGTATAAGAGAACTATGCAAAAGTAATTGTTTTCGGCTCCCCCCCCAGTGAAGCACTTGCTACTCATTCCTGGACGCCGTTTACCCAGCCTGTTCACGAAAAAGGTAACTGAGATGCTCAGGATTGCAATGAGTTACAAGAGTCCCAATCAAATGCAATTATTCGTGCGTTTCTTGGGAATTCTTCTGATGTTCATGTTCTGCTCTGTTTATACGCAATCTGCGATTGCACAAACTCTCCTAAAAAAAGCATCGCTCATTCCTCTCTGGAGTCCACAAGCCCAGTTTGCAGGGTATTATGTGGCTCTCGATAAAGGGATTTATGCCAGGCATGGAATTGATATGACAATTCGCAATGGCGGTGCAGGACATTCTGCTGCAGAATCTTTACAGAGTGGTCAGGCTGATTTTGCTGTTCTATGGCTCACAACAGCCCTTCAGCATCGGAATGCTGACACAAAGCTTGTCAATGTGTCGCAAATTATTCAGAGGTCATCTATGATGCTGATTTCCAAAAAATCCAGCGGCATCAGAACGGTGGAAGATATGAAAGGGAAAAAGGTCGGGCTGTGGGGGGGAGACCTTTCCATTCCTCCCCGGACGTTATTTTTAAGACATGGCATTGCAGTAAAGGAGGTGCCACTTTCGCACACGGTGAACCTTTTTTTGCGGGGGGGAATTGATGTGACCTCGGCCATGTGGTATAACGAGTATCACGTTATCCTTAATTCTGGTGTGGATGCGGAGCAGTTGAATGCTGTGTTTCTCAGTGAGCAGGGTATGAATTTCCCGGAGGATGGTCTTTATACCCTTGAAAAAACCATTACAAGGGATTCTGCTCTGGTAGATGCCTTTGTCAGTGCTTCGCTGGAAGGGTGGCAGTATGCTTTTGCTCATCCTGACGAGGCGCTTGAGATCGTTATCAAGTATATGCATCTTGCTCAGGTTCCTGCGAATCGGATCCACCAGAAATGGATGCTTGACCGAATGCAGGACCTTGTGAAACCCGGCAAGGGTAAGGGAGGTATGGGGACGCTTAACAGCATGGATTATGAAGCGGTTGGAAATACTATGCAACGTGAGGGCCTGATTCAAAGTTATCCGGATTATACAGCGTTTTCGCGGAGGTCTAATGCTCGCCCATAAAAGCATCGTCCTTAAGCTGATTCTTGTGATCACGTTTTGCAGTGTGCTTATTTTTGCTTTCACGCTTGGCTATAACTATTACGAGTCGCGCCTTATTCTCGAAAAAGAACTGGAAAACAATGCGCGTAATCTTGCCATGTCGTTGGTGAACAGGGTAGAGAGTGAGCTTGTGTCGGTTACTAAGGTTACTGAAGGAGTGGCCCGATCGATGGAATCGGGCAGTTATACTGAAAAGGAACTTCTTTCCAGGATCAGGACAACTTTAAAGGATAATCCCAGGATATATGGGTCGAGTATTGCTTTTGAGCCCTATGCTTTCAGAAAAGCTAATCGCCTGTATGCACCTTATTTTTACAGGGAAAAAGGAAAAATCACTTTCATACGTCTGGAAGACTCGTATCAGTATGTGCCTTATGTTTATTGGGACTGGTATCAGATTCCGCGGGAATTGGGTAAACGTGAATGGAGTGAGCCGTATTATGATGATGGGGGCGCTAATATAGCGATGGCTACCTGTTCGGTTCCTTTCTACGAGGAGCGTGGTGGAACCAGGATTCTCAAGGGAATAGTGACATCGGATATTCCTCTTGACTCGTTGACAGAGCTTATCTCTTCTGTTAAAATTCTTAAAACCGGTTATGCAGCGCTTCTCTCCCGTAACGGGATGGTGCTTGCTCATCCTTTGAAGGATGCGATCATGAATGAGACTTTTTTTAGTATTGCAGAGTCGAGGCATGATACTTCCTTGCGGGACCTTGGCAAGAAGATGGTCCAGGGGGAGTCCGGGTTTGTGCACTATACAAGTCTTGTCGGGGTTAAAAGCTGGATGTATTTTGCTCCGATCAGTTCAACGGGATGGACTCTTGCTGTGGTATTCCCTGAAGAGGAGCTGCTCGAAAACGTCAGAAAGATGAGCTTGACCATGGCAGGCATGGGACTTGCAGGAATTCTGCTTTTAACATTGGCGGTATACTCAATTGCAAGGTCCATTACCAAACCTCTCCGATCACTCGCGGATGCTACAGAGGTTATGGCTTCTGGCAACTTTGATGTGGAACTTCCAGTGGTTCGGTCGAATGATGAAGTTGGTGTACTGACCTCATCGTTTCAGTCGATGGTCACTTCGCTAAAGGAGTACATTAAAAATCTCACAGAGACAACTGCAGCGAAAGAACGTATTCAAAGCGAGCTCAAGGTGGCAACTGATATTCAAGCCAGCCTTTTGCCGCGGTTGTTTCCTGCATTTCCCGATCGCCCCGAGTTTGATATTTTTGCTTCAATGGATCCAGCTAAAGAGGTCGGCGGCGACTTTTACGATTTCTTTTTTATTGATGAACACAATCTCTGTTTTCTTATTGCAGATGTGGCCGACAAGGGTGTGCCGGCGGCTCTTTATATGATGGTGGCAAAAACCTTGTTGAAATCTGAGGGGCAGCGACTGGGAGAGCCGGATATGATCCTCTCTTATGTCAATAATATTCTCGCTACTGATAATGACAGCTGTATGTTTGCGACGGTATTTTGCGCCATTCTTGATACCAGATCCGGTGAGGTGCGTTTTGCAAATGCAGGACATAATCCACCTCTGATCATTGAATCACAGGGGATACGGTATCTAACACTGAAATCGGGTTTTGTGCTTGGCCCTGTTTTGAATTCACTCTATCAAACCGAGCGGTTGACCATGCAGCCTGGCGATACTCTTTTTCTCTATACTGACGGTGTGACTGAAGCGAAAAATCCTGAAGAAGAGCTGTACGGTGAGTCGCGGCTTTTGCAGACACTGCAGGAAGGTCCTCTCGATGATCTTGCAGATATGATCCATCGTGTTCGCTCAGAGGTAAAAAAATTCGCGAACAGTGCACCTCAATCCGATGATGTTACCATGGTTGCCATAAAATACCGGGGAGAAAGAGCGTAATAAGAAAGAGAGTGCAGAGGGAGCTGGTCTGTTTTTGTTTCAGGAATGTCCATTTAACAAAATAAGGAGAATCGTTATGTCAGGAAAAGTTTTCAGGATTCTGATGGTTATGCTCTTTTCGTCGTTTGTCATGCTTTCGGGCTGCAGCAAAAGAGAGAAAATCACAAAGCTTCAACAGCTTGATGGCAGAGAGTTTGCTCTCCCGACCGGAACAGTTGCCGATAAGCTTGTTCTTTCAAAATTGCCAAATGCAAAGTTTAAATACTTCAATAGTGTCATGGATGCGGCATTGGCAGTTAAATCGGGTAAAGCTGATGCTGCTGCTTATGATGAACCAATTCTTAAAAATATTGCTTCAAAAAACAGTGGTTTGGCGGTTCTTCCAGAGATGATAACCAAAGATAATTACGGATTTGCTGTTCAGCCTGATAATCAGGATCTGAAAAAAAATATTGATGTTGTTGTTTCCGAGCTGAAAAAAAAT
>CAIVCU010000016.1 GCA_903904495.1 uncultured Chlorobiaceae bacterium | reverse complement strand
GATCCTCGTGACATAAGTACGTTTTGCACCCCTCATCCTCTCGGGCAAAAGCAACAAGTTTGAGTAATTCACTCTTGACCAGTTCAACTGACTCTTTTTTTGCTACAACTTTTGCAACCAAAATCAATTCTGACATTGTTATTCCTCTTTGTCTAAATTTGTTCATTCTCCTGATTCCAACAAAAAACCTGTTTGAAAATGGCTGAAAATAAAATGTTTATCAAGAATATTCTGATTTGGAAAACGTTCTTCGGTCGTGCCACCGTTTATAAGACCACTTCTTCTTGGCAAAAATCCGATTTAAAGTGCTGCTGACTTCGATCAGAATAGAGCTGAGACGTGAGTGAAGAAAGTTCATTAGGCAGTGAAGAAAGATAGTGCGGAGTGCATCCCGTTTGAATCTCTATGGGATGTATTCCCCGTAGCTCTGCTGCGGGGAAATTGATGAAATAGAGGTGGCCTTTAGTGGAGCTGTCCTGTGGGCCTGATGAGGATGTCGTTTACATCGACATGTGGAGGCTGGCTGACGGCGAACATGACCGCGCGGGCTATATCGTCAGGTTGTAACTCTTTCGCAGAGTCAGGTTTTTGAAGATGATCCCAGAAAGGTGTATCAACGATTCCGGGCTCAACAAGAGTGACGCGAACTCCTGTTCCCACCATTTCATTGCGGATTGCCTGAGCCATACCGGTTACTGCCCACTTTGTTGCGGAGTAAAGGTTTCGTATTGAGGTGACGCGACCGACAACAGAGCCGGTGATCAAAAGATGACCTCTGTTTTTCACCAGTTGCGGAAGGGTCAAACGAGCTGTAGCAGCAGCGCCATAAACATTGACCATGATCATCTCCTGCCATTCCTCAGGTTTATCCTCGCCGCCGTAAAAAGTCGAACCTTTAGAGAAACCGGCATTGGCAAAAACTACATCAATTCTTCCGAACTGCTCCAATGTCTGCTCCACCATCTTCTGCTGTGATTGCCAGTTTGCAACATCACAGGTGACGGCAAGAGTTCTGTCGTATCCGAGTTCGCACTGCAGGCGCTCAAGCTTCTCGGTGGAACGTGCTGCAAGTACAACCTTGAAACCGGCATCTATGGCCAGCCTTGCTGTTGCTTCACCGATACCGGTCGATGCTCCGGTAATAAGAAATACTTTATTCTCCATCTTCTGGTTATTTATTGCTGTTATTCAATACGCTATGCTTCCGGCCATAGAAAAAGTAGATGACGAATCCGATAAGGAGCCAGCCAACAAGCCTTATCCAGTTTTCAGCAGGCAGTGAGAGCATAAGAATAAGACAGGTGAAAATCCCTGCAAGAGGTACAAACGGTACAAGCGGTGCCTTGAAGGGGCGGTTTGCTTCAGGATGTTTTTTCCTCATGATGAGAACTGCACTGCAGACGACAACAAAGGCGAAGAGCGTGCCGATATTCACCAGTTCGGCCAGTAATCTTAGTGGAAGCAGTGCTCCAAGCAAAGCAACAAAAAGACCAGTCAGAATTGTTGATTTCCATGGAGTTCTAAATTTTGGATGAATCGCTCCAAAAAATGATTTTGGCAAAAGGCCATCCCTGGCCATGGCAAGAAAAATCCGTGGCTGGCTGAGCATCATTACCAGCAATACAGAAGTGATACCGGTGATCGCTCCAAGGGAGATGACGAATTGTGCCCAGCCGATACCGACCTGCTTGAATGCATTAGAAACAGGTGCGTCAATATTGATCTGATTGTAAGGCACCATTCCTGTTATGACTATCGCCACAGCAATATAAAGCAGGGTGCAGACGATGAGTGAGCTGATCAGGGCAATAGGGATATCTCTCTGGGGATTTTTGGCCTCCTCGGCATGGGTTGAAATAGAGTCAAAGCCTATATAGGCGAAAAATATCATCGCAGCTCCAGCAAGTACTCCAACAGGTGCTCCACCGGGACTCGCTTCACCGAGGACAGTATGACCGAAGATGCTGAGCCCTGAATAACCAAAAGGAGCAAATGGTCTCCAGTTAGCGGGGTTCACATACATTGCACCGAGTACGATGACCAGAAGAACAATTGCAACTTTGATAATCACCATACCCGCATTGAATCGCGCACTCTCCTTGATTCCCTTGACCAGAATTACGGTAACTGCAAAGGTAATCAGCACGGCAGGGAGATCAAACCATGCACCGGTATAGCTCATGACGCCAGTATTTGGATCGAAATCGAGTGGGGCTTTGGCCAAAAGTCGGGGAACTCCGAGGCCGAATATCCCGATGAAATCCTGAAAATAGTGTGACCAGCCGTGCGCGACCGTGGCCGAAGCAACGCCATATTCCAGAATCAGATCCCATCCGATAACCCAGGCAAAGAGTTCTCCGAGAGTGGCATAGGCATAGGTATAGGCAGACCCGGCGACTGGCACCATGGAGGCAAATTCCGCATAACAGAGAGCCGCAAAAATACAGGCAACACCGGCAAGAGCAAACGACAGGCTTACCGCAGGCCCGGCCTTGTCATGAGCGGCTACTCCGATGAGCACGAATATCCCAGTTCCGATAATTGCTCCTACACCGAGACTTGTCAGCGCAACCGGTCCAAGAACCCTGTTCAATCTATGTTCGCTTTTCATTTCCTCAAGAAGAAGCGCAAGCGGTTTTTTTCTGAAACTGTTTTTCAAGGATATAATGGGATTGATTTTAATTCATGATCTTGAAACACAGAAGAAAGGGCATCTTTTGATGCCCTTTTGAATGGATGTCACGAGTTTCGACGGTTCATAACCGTAAGGAAGTAGAGTAACTGTGTAATGGCCTGGGCTGCAGCAGCTACATAGGTCAGCGAAGCAGCGTCCAGCACGGCGTTGACACCTTTCATTTCAGCACTCGATACTATGCCCTGTGAAACAAGAAGTTCTTTTGCTCGTCGGCTTGCATCGAATTCAACAGGTAGTGTCACAAGTGCAAAAAGTGCCGTTGCTCCAAACAGTATGATACCTGCCCATGCAAGCGTTGTGCCAAGTGTTCCGGCAAGGAAGATGCCGGCCATAAAGATAATAGGGCCGAGATTGCTGCCGATAGAGACAGCAGGGACCATAATTGAACGAAGTTGCAGCGGCATATAGCCTGACTTGTCCTGAAGTGCATGTCCGGCTTCATGAGCGGCAACGCCCACAGAGGCAATGCTGGGAAGGTTGAGAACTTCTTCACTCAAACGCAGCGCTTTGCTGCGCGGATCATAGTGGTCGGAAAGCATACCCCGGGTCGCCTCAATTGTTACATTCCCGAGGCCTCCCCTTTGAAGAATGCGTCTTGCTGCTTCAGCACCGTTAATCCCGGTCTGGGTGCGTACCTGAGAGTATTTTTTAAAAGCGGACTTAACCTTGAACTGTGCCCATAAACCAAGAAGCATCGGTGGCAGGGCAAAAACAAAATACATTGGATCAAAATACATATCAGTAAAAATTATCGTTATCGTGAGTATCATCAACAACAGTAAGCATATAAACCCAATGTCCACAATATGAGTGAAAAATCAAAGAAGCAGAGCTTTTTTTGCTGTAAACCTGACAGCAGTTTCATCGGGTAATTGATTTTTTTGAAACCTCTTTGAGCGCTTTGGCATGAAAAGTTATTTTGCGAGGTTCGAATTGTTCTCATGAGTGCGTACATTGTGTTCTTGCAGATACTCAGCGACAATAAACGAGTGACCTGAGAATGAATATCTGTAACGTAGCTGTAAGCTTTAAATATATTTGCACCGATCTGTAAATTTTATGATGAACATCCAGAGTGAAAAAACACAATTGCAACAACTTGATAACCTGCAGTTAAGCCCTGAACAGGAGCAGCTTTTCAGCCAAGCCGTTATTGATGCTTTAAATGGCTCTTTTTATATGCTTGATGCTAACGCGCGACTTGTAAGGTGGAACGCATTTCTGCGTGATGAAATAACAGGGAGATCCGAAAGTGAAATGGCCGGTGCTGATGTGGTTGAGTTTTTTCATCCGGATGACCGTCCGTTTATAAAGAAAGCAATGCAAAATATCCTCATCAACGGAGGGTCGGAGATAGTTGAAGTTAGAGTGCTTGTTCATGGAGGTCCAAAAATCTGCTGGCGACTGATTACATGCAGGAGAGTAATATTTGATGGCAAGCCTTTTCTTATCGGTATGGGGTTGGATATTACTGAGCGAAAGCTCGCTGAACAGGCATTATATAAAAGCGAGGAACGTTTTAGAAAACTGTTTGAACGCCATGCTGCGATCAAGATTCTTCTTGATCCCGATACCGGCAATATTATAGATGCTAATCATGCGGCCTCAGACTTTTATGGGTGGTCAATTGATGAACTCAGGCAGATGAGCATCCAGCAAATAAACTCCATTTCACCTGACATCATAAAAAGCAATTTTGAAAAAATCAGGTCCTCACAGCAAAACCGGTTTTCATTTCGCCACAACAGGGCAGATGGATCTTTGCGGGATGTTGAGGTGTTCAGTAATACCATAGAAATTGGGAATAAAGAAGTACTCTATTCAATTATTCATGATATCACTGAACGCAAGCGGTATGAATCACTTGTTGCATTCCGACTCCATTTGCTTGAGATTTCGGAGACCGATTCTATCGAAAAAATGCTCAACCTTACACTTGAAGTAGCAGAACGAATGACAGAAAGTCAGATCGGTTTTTGTCACTTTGTTGCGGATGACCAGATCACTATTTCAAAGCAGACATGGTCAGCCAATACCAGAAAGGAAATGGGTAAGGCGAATGAAAACGGTATTGACGTTCACGTGAACGAAATAGACCTTTTCATAGAAGCTTTGAGGGAACGGAAGGCGGTGATATACAATGATGAGAGCAGGCTGAATTCTCCAGAGGGCGATATTGAGGTAAGATGTGCTCTGGCAGTTCCTGTTATTCGCGGAAACAGGGTCCTGGCAATTTTTGGGGTAGGAAACAAATCGGGCAAATATGATGAGGATGATATCAAATTGATAACATCCCTCGTTGACATAGCATGGGATATAGTTTCCCGCAAACAATCCGAACTTTTAGAACAGGACACCCGCGAATCATTGATTCACTCTCAAAAAATGGAGCTGATAGGTCAGCTCGCAGGAGGGATAGCCCATGACTTCAACAACATGCTCGGGGTGATTATCGGCAATGTAGAAATAGCAATGGAGCGGCATACTATTGCAGAGCCAATGCTGGAAAATCTCAGGGATATTCTCAAAGCTACCGAACGTTCTGCCAATCTTACCAGGCAGTTACTTGCTTTTGCCCGAAAGGAGCCGCTGATGCCGATTATTCTCGATCTTAGCAACTTGATTGAACGGTCGATTACTATGATCAGACGACTGATTGGCGAAAATATTGCCGTTGTCTGGATGCCTGACAGTCATAGTACTCTGGTAAAAGTTGATCCATCCCAGATCGACCAGATTCTTGTCAACCTTTGTGTTAATGCCCGCGACGCTATAGGTGGCATCGGCAGAATTACAATAGAAACAGGAATAATAATCGTTGATAAAACCGACAGTTCCTCCGATTCCCCTTACAGAATTCCTGGCGAGTATGTAACTCTTTCAGTTACTGATGACGGCTGTGGTATTAAAAAAGAACATCTTCTTCATATTTTTGAACCATTTTTCACAACCAAGGAGCAGGACAAAGGCACCGGCTTAGGGCTTTCAACAGTGTATGGTATTGTCAAACAGAATAACGGCTTTATCGATTATCGGAGTGAGTTGAAAAAAGGGACTACCTTTACAATCTATCTTCCTCGTCATAGAGGCTATCCTGATCCTGATACTGATGAAATTGATCAGCACGATCCTCCGCACAAACGCGGCAAGGAAACAATTCTCATTGTTGAAGATGAACCCGAAATTCTTCACCTGAGCCGGCGAATGCTGGAACACAACGGATATATGGTTCTTACGGCATCCAAGCCCTATGAAGCCATCAATATTGCTGAAAAACACAATGGTGGCATTGACCTGCTTCTTACTGATGTTGTTATGCCCGGAATGAACGGATCCGACCTTTCAAAAAAGCTTCAGTCTTCGATACCGCACCTTAAAACGCTCTTTATGTCCGGTTACACTACCGATATTGTTTCACCCTTTAATGAGCTTTACGGGCAAACACATTTTATCCAGAAACCCTTCTCTTTCAAATCGTTGATGATGACTGTTCATGAAATCCTCAATCAAGATAAGTATTGATTGCCGGAGTCCTTTCTTTACCCAATTACTTTGTCATGGATCCCTTGATTGCGTTATCCTGGCATATATGAACATCTTTAAACTTTCAACGACGGCTTGACCAGCGAAACAGCAGAGCATAGGTAATCTCTAGCGGGAAGGCTGAAGCTATGGCTTTTAATACTTATTATTGCTCATCCGGATTTTCCTGTGTCGGTGAAAAAAGTCTATGATCTTTCGTGGTCGTACGCAATCGCTTTTATTGGAACGATTACTGTATTTAAACGTTTTAAGATAAAGAGTCCTGAATTCCATTTATTCTTAACGACTAATCATTCATCGAAATGGGAACCTCAACAACGAAAGCTGATCTTGTCAACGCTATTTCGGGAAAAACAGGCTTGACCAAATATGAAACAGAGTCTGTTGTGGACGCTTTTTTTGAAAGTGTTATTGATTCGCTGAAAGCAGGGAAAAGAATCGAGATCAGAGGGTTCGGTTCTTTTAATATCAGACACAAGAATTTACGCGATGCACGAAATCCGAGAACCGGGGAAAAAGTGACCGTTGATGCTAAACAAGTGCCAGCCTTCAAAATCTCGAAGGAGTTCAAGCATGCGGTGAGCGACAGTCTGAAAGCCGGCGGGGCATAGCATATTGATAATCACGAAACAGACCCGTGCTTTCAGGGAAATATCAATGAGTTTCAGTCTCTGCTCATGACTTTCGGTCAAGTCACCTTATATCCGGAACGCAAAAACCCTTGTTGCAGGTGAGCGTTTCTTCAGGACTTTTCGTACCCGGTCTGTTTTTACCTAATCGGTTTTTATCGATGAACTTGCTGAAGCTATGATCCGTTCAGGACGTTTCAGTATTGTAACAGTTGGTAATGCCAAGGCAAGGTTGAAAAAAATCAACCATCATCGGCTCATTATCTCACATTCCCGGTCGACATCAGGAAATTATTTGCCGAACTATCAGTGCCGATATCAGATATTGCAAAATGACATAGAGTAATGCTCAGCCCTTCTTGCATGCGTGAATGTATTAAAAAAAATAGTTACGGGGGATAGACGATGGGTAAAGTAATGCCGGCCGTTTTTTTGGGGCATGGTAATCCGATGAATGCGCTTCGGAGCAATGCTTTTACTGAGGGCTGGAGACGGTTAGGGCAAAACATAACACGCCCTGAAGCGATACTTGCAATTTCTGCGCATTGGTATATTCCCGGAACTGCTGTTTCAGGAAGCTCAGCACCGGAAACCATTCACGATTTCGGAGGATTCCCTCAGGAACTCTACCAAGTAAACTATCCTGCTCCGGGGAGTCCTGAACTGGCACGGAAAGTCCAGAAGCTTCTTTTTCCTCTTGATGTACATTTTGATGAACAACGTGGCCTTGATCACGGCACATGGTCGGTACTCTGCCATGTTTTTCCTGCCGCCGATATTCCTGTTGTTCAGCTCAGTATTGATGAAACGAAGAGTCCAGAGTTTCATTATGAAACCGGACAGCGGCTTCAGTCGCTTCGTGATGAAGGCGTCCTGATTGTCGGTAGCGGTAATATTGTTCATAACCTTCACGCCTATGCATGGGGCAACGAAACTGTCCAGCCATTCGATTGGACCGTTCGCTTTGAAACAGAGGTAAGAAAAAAATTGCAGGAAGGGAATGATCGACAACTTGTTGATTATAAACTGTTGGGCAATGATGCTCGGCTTTCAGTCCCGACACCCGACCACTATTTACCTCTGCTCTATATTTTGGGTTTACGGCGAAAAGATGAGCAGGTCAGCTTTCCGGTAGAGGGGATAGAAGGCGGCTCTCTGTCAATGCTCTCTGTTCGTATCGGCTGACCCCTTTCTGCAAACTTCTCCCGCTCAATAGCAGATCGCTGCATCTGCTGAAAGAGCCTGAGAAAAACATCCGCTATCTCCGGCCCTTATGTTTGCTCCATCCTCCTATTCTGATTTCCAGAAGTGACTGGTTCAATACAGAATTCGAGGCGATTTTGCTTGCCTTGATAGAATTCCTTTCCTGAGTTCTGAAGACATGGAGCGTTATGTTGCATGGGTCTAACAGCACCCTTTTTGATCCAAAACAACTCGTTTCCCCTGACGAAAAATTCTGTAAGCCCAACCCTCATAGCTGAGGAAATCAGGGATAAAAGATACCGGGTAGAGACGGCACATTGCTCCTGAGTTGTGCCACTTTTTGAAAATCTGCCGACCCTAAAAATTAAGTCATTTATTTATTTGCGGTTAGCATTTTCTAATTCCCGAGTTTTCGCACTAATGGTATCTTGTGTCCATGCGCGGAGATTTGACAATCAGAACAGTTCGGACAGCATCTGGGGCAACTGCCGTCCAGGTAGTCCAGAACAAAGGGAAGCAGCGTTCCTCCCTCAAGCATATCGGCAGTGCTCATTCTGAGCACGAGCTGGAACTGTTGATGGCCGAGGCCCGACAATACGCCGAAGCCCATTGCAGGCAACCAAACCTCTTTGCCGAAACTCCGCCGCCGCCGCCCCCCTCATCGTTTCAGGATGCTTTTGCCCGCTCCAAACTTGTCGGTGTCACTCATCAGTTTGCCCGCAAGGTACTGCTGGCCTGCGCCCGAAAATGCGGCCTTGGCAACCTGTCCGAGTTGTATCTGGACCTGGCGCTCATGCGCATCATCGAGCCAGCCTCGAAGCTGAGGACGCTGGAACTTCTGGAGTCGCATTTCAATGTCCAGTATGCCAGAAGGACGCTCCATCGCATGCTGCCGAAGCTTCTTGAGCATCAGGTGGCGATCGAGAGCGCCGCTATCCAGACCGCTCATGACGAACTGCAAGAGAAGTTCAGTCTGGTGCTGTACGATGTCACCACGCTGTACTTCGAGTCCTTCAAGGAATACGACTTCCAGAAACCGGGTTTCTCCAAGGACAACAAACCGATGCAGCCGCAGATCGTCATCGGCCTGATCACCACCCGCTCGGGGTTTCCAGTAATGCACGAGGTGTTCGAAGGCAACACCTTCGAAGGCCATACCATGCTGGCCATCGTGCGCCGGTTTCAGGAACGGGTCGGCGAAACCAAGCCGGTGATCGTGGCCGATGCCGCCATGCTCTCGAAAGCCAACATGCAGCAACTCGAGAAGGAAGGGTACGGTTACATCGTGGGGGCCAGGCTGGCGAGCACCGCCGCGGGATTCATCGATCAGATTGATCGAATGCTGCCCCGTACGGACAAG
>CAIVCU010000015.1 GCA_903904495.1 uncultured Chlorobiaceae bacterium | reverse complement strand
CCCAGGTGATCACCTCTTCCCATTCCGAACAGAGTAGTTAAGCCCTGGAGAGCCGATGGTACTGCTTTATTGCGGGAGAGTAGGTCGTCGCCGAGTTTTTATCCAGAAAAGCCCATCCCTTAAAGATGGGCTTTTCTGTTTTATACCCTCCACCTTTTACACGCCACCTCCTTTTTACCCTCTTTGTCCCATAGCCCTATAAGACCCATACGACCCATAAGGCCTATTCTTCCTTTCTCCTCCCCTCAGATCTTCCTATATTCAACGGTATCACTTGTTCAATATTATAAAGGCCTTCAACGCAATGCAGAGAGACTCTTACGTCTTTACCTTTGAAATGAGCGTACGCGATTACGAGTGCGATATGCAGGGAATTGTCAATAACAGTGTCTACCAGAACTACATTGAACATGTCCGGCATGAGTATTTAAAGCAGGTCGGCATTGATTTCAGCCAGTACACCCGGCAGGGTATTAACTTGGTGGTGGTGCGTGCGGAACTTGATTATAAATTTCCACTGACGTCGGGTGATACATTTGTGGTCGGCCTCAACATGCTAAGGGAATCAGCTCTCAAATTTGCGATTTATCAGGATATTTTCCGTCTTCCCGATCACAAACCTGTTCTGAAGGCAAAAATTATTGTAACAGCGCTTAACCAGCGCGGACGTCCTGAAATTCCAGAAGCATTTGCAACGCTATTCAGTACGACAATGGTCTGAGAATCGATTACTATTATTTTTATAACAACAGCAACACCATGAAACCACTTGTACAGGTAGGACAGGCATATATGGCACTGAGCGAAGGTGAGGAAAAACTTCGCGCCGGCCTTTTTGAAGAAGCGGCAGCAAGCTACAACCGGGCAATGACTGTTTCCAGGACAATACCCGAGGATGAAGCGTATGATCATCAGGGATTTGACGCTCTATGTTATACCGGTCTTTCAGGAGCCATGGTCAAACTTGAGCGCTTTAAAGAGGCTCTTGCTTCAGCAGATATTGCCATGCACTATTTTAATCGCAGGGGCGAACTCAATCAGGACGAAGGTAAACATTGGATAAATGCAGTGCGCAGCCGTGCTGCCGCCCTTGAAGGTACAGGCCGTCCCGATGAGGCGCTGAAAGCATACCGGATGGTCTGCGAAATGATTACCGAACGTAAAGCTGAAATGCCTGACAAAGAGGAGCAGCTCCTTATAATTGAGCAGCATATTTCCAGGCTTGACAAGGGTGCCGCGACGGATAAAAAACCTGCCGGTTACAAAGCCTGGTGGGAGTTCTGGTCGTAATCGGCATGCAGGGCATCAAAAAGATACTGGTAATAAGGCTCAGCTCCATTGGGGACATCATTCTTACCACACCGCTTCTCAGGCGTCTTAATAAAGCCTATCCAGAAGCCCGTATCGATTATTGCACCAAACCGCCTTTTGTTTCTCTCCTTGCATCGAATCCACGACTCTCTACGATATATACTACCAAACAGCTCCCAACTGAGGCTTATGATCTTGTGGTCGACCTGCAGAACAATCGCCGGTCACGAGCAATAGGACGCTCTCTCAATGCGAAGCATAAGGTTAAGTATCGCAAAGAGAACTGGAAAAAATGGCTGTTGGTGCAGTTCAAAATCAATCTCTTCTCATCCTCTCGAAGTGTGGTGGATCGCTATCAGGATGCCCTGATTAATCTGGGTGTGCCTGTCGATCTTCAGGGATGTGAGCTTTATCCAACTTCCGCCGAGAAAGCCTTCGCAGCATCGTACATTGAGGGAAGTCAAAAAACGCTTGCCCTTTGTTTTGGCGCCAGGCACTTTACAAAGCGATATACTCCTCAACGTTTTGCTCTTTTGCTTTCCCTGATGCTCAAGGATGGGTCTATTAAGGTGCTTCTTCTCGGGGGAAAAGAGGACGCAGCACAGGCTTTAGAAATACTGAACGCCCTTCCGGAGTCATTCCATTCAAAGGTTGTGAACCTTGCCGGAAGCTGCTCGCTCATGCAGACCGCAGCACTCCTTGAACGGTGTGATGCAGTGCTCAGTAACGACACTGGGCTCATGCACATGGCATCAGCGTTCGGTAAAAAGCTTTTTGTGCTCTTTGGTTCATCCTCAGCAGCCTTTGGGTTTCTGCCCTACCATACGCCATACAAACTCTTTGAAGTCGAAGGACTCCGATGCCGCCCATGCTCGCATATCGGCAGGGATCGCTGCCCGAAAGGGCATTTCCGGTGTATGAACGATATCTCCGAAGCCCTGATAACCCGGCATATTCTCGATCATTTCAACGCAATCCGTTCAAACTGACTCATGATGGCAATTAACTCAATACTAAACAATCACATAGAGTGTCTTGTGGATGCCTGAAAATCAGGCTCAAGGTTTTTCCTGTGTGGTTGGAAAAATGGTACAAATAGTTTACCTTTAATGTTCAAATTTGCAGATGGTGTTCACTGGGAAACCACTGAAGCCGTGGGGCTGGTCTGCGCAATGCCAGACCCTCGCCGTCATGCAAGCAACTGAGGAGTAATAATGATTATCAGCTATTTGCGCTATGGAAACAAACAAACTTTATGAATGTACAGTCATCATTGACGGCGGGCTTCAGGATGAAGCTGTTCTTGCCGCAATGGAGCTGGTGCAGCGGGTTATCACCGAAAAAGGCGGCACTATCAGCAATGTT
>CAIVCU010000014.1 GCA_903904495.1 uncultured Chlorobiaceae bacterium | reverse complement strand
GGCGTTTGAGGAGTTTTGATTTCCTTTCCCAGTTCAACCTGATATGAAGTTCCGTTTACCTCAACTTCGGCAAGGTTTTCTTCGAGGGATTTGATTTCAACGTTGTACTTGTTTCCGCTTATGGTGAATTTATATCGCCTCATCGTTGAAAACGGTTAAAATTAATGACATTATAGATTTTTGAATTCCAGGGGGAGTAGGTTTTTCCGACTTTTTTGATGGTCAGAATCGCAGTTTCCTCATCGTGCAACTCTTCCAGATACAGTGATATAGCTGTAGCGATTGCGGCACTGACCTCTCCTGGTACCGATGTACCGGCAAGTGCAGCCTTTTCCTCCCCGCCCTCTTTTTGAAATTTTTTTCTGAGGTTACGGGTAAGAAACTTCGGAAGCATACTGAACACCAGAAAAAGCAAAAAGAGGGCAAGAAACACTACACTGTAGCCGATCAGAGCCAGTGTCAAATGTTCTTTCCCGATAGCTGAAAGATCAATCGGTAACATGAGAACAAGTGTTGTCATTGGCTTTTAGACAGTTAAAGTGGCAGAGTAGAGTGCTTTTTAGGAGGGTTAACATCTTTCTTTGTTGAAAGTGTCTGTAAAGCACGGATTATTCTGAACCGGGTATTGCGCGGTTCGATGATATCATCAATATAGCCGTATTTTGCCGCCTCATAAGGATTTGCAAATTTTTCACGGTAATCGGCAGCATTGTCAGCTACAAACTTAGCGCGCTCTTCCGGATTTTCCTTGGCGTTTAGGTCTCGGTTATACAGCACTTCAATAGCGCCGATTGGTCCCATGACGGCAATTTCTGCAGTAGGCCATGCATAATTAACATCCCCGCGCAACTGTTTGGAACTCATGACAATGTAAGCTCCGCCATAGGCCTTTCGCAGGATAATGGTGATTTTCGGAACAGTTGCTTCTCCATAAGCAAATATCAGTTTCGCGCCATTACTGATAATACCTTCAAACTCCTGGGCACTTCCCGGAAGGAATCCCGGAACATCGACAAGGGTAACGATCGGGATATTGAAAGCATCGCAGAATCTTACAAACCGTGCAGCTTTGCGTGAAGCGTTAATGTCAAGGCATCCGGCAAGAAAATTCGGCTGATTGGCTACAATCCCGGTTGATATTCCGTTAAAAGTCACAAAACCGACAACAATGTTTCGGGCATATTGCCTCTGTACTTCAAGAAACTCTCCATTGTCCGCAATCGAATGAATAATATCCTTGACATCGTAGGGTATGGATGGCTTTTCAGGTATGATTGAGTTCAGTTTTTCATCCAGCCGGTCAGCTGGATCACTGCATACGGCAAGTGGCGGTTCTTCAAGGTTGTTCTGGGGCAGGTAACTGAGGAGTTTTTTTATCAGGAGTATACCTTCAGTTTCATTGGCTCCAACAAAATGAGTGACTCCTGATTTTGTCGCATGAACCGTCGCTCCGCCAAGATCTTCATCAGTAATAGTTTCACCGGTCACGGTTTTAACAACTTTCGGTCCAGTGACAAACATGTAACTGGTTTTTTCGGCCATGACTACAAAGTCGGTCAGGGCCGGAGAATAAACCGCACCGCCTGCACACGGTCCGAAAATAGCTGAAATCTGGGGAATGACACCCGAAGCCATGATGTTACGCTGGAAAATACTTGCATATCCGGAAAGGCTTCTCACTCCCTCCTGGATTCTTGCCCCTCCGCTGTCATTAATACCGATCAGGGGCGCTCCGACTTTCATCGCCTGATCCATAACTTTACAGATTTTAAGGGCATTTGTCTCTGAAAGGGAGCCGCCCAGAACAGTAAAATCCTGAGAGAAAATATAGACAGTGCGACCATCAATGGTTCCATGGCCTGTGATAACTCCATCAGAAAGATATTGTTCTTTGTCAAGCCCGAAATCAGTTGTTCGGTGTGTGACGAACATGTCGTACTCTTCAAAACTGCCCTCGTCAAGAAGCATGTCGACTCGTTCACGCGCTGTGAACTTCCCTTTTTTATGTTGTGCGTCTATGCGCTTTTCACCGCCTCCAAGACGGGCTTTTTCGCGTTCCGCGATTAAGCGTTTCATTGTGTTTTACGATATTGATTAACTAACTTACATAGCAGGCGGTTTTCTTTCAACTTTGCCGCTCATGCGTGCGAATAAGACGTTTATTGCTTCCCGAACAAAAAGGTGGTGCTATATATGCAGACTTTTTTATTCTTTTTGCATTTTTTTTCACAAATATTCATAAAAATAAAGGAATAAGCGTTTTCTCCTATTCCAAGCAGGAAAAATATCAGAATTTATTTTTTAAGACGTTAAAAGGAACCAGAAAATCATGACTTCTGATCTCCAGCTTGCTGTTGAACTGGCCGAACAGGCGGGGCGATTAACCCTTGACTATTTTGCCCGTAAATCGCTTCAGGTTTATACAAAAAGAGATGCAACTCCAGTCACTGAAGCTGACCGCAAGGCAGAAGAGCTTATTCGGACAGGTATTACCTCAAGGCATCCGGAGGACGGGCTGCTTGGCGAGGAATTTGAAGAGCGTCCGTCCACTAACAATCGTCGATGGATTATCGATCCTATAGATGGAACAAAGGCGTTTATTCATGGGGTACCCCTCTATGGGGTTTTAATTGCGCTGGAAGTTGATGGTGTTCTAAAACTCGGTGTTGTTCATTTTCCAGCCCTTGGTGAGCTCTATCATGCCGAACGGGGAAGCGGAGCATTTCTGAATGGATCACCGATAACGGTTTCCTCTATCTCCGATGTCAGGCAATCAACAGTTCTCTATACCGAAAGGGAGTATCTGCTCGATCCTCCCTCCCTCCATCCTGTAGATACGCTTCGCCATGATGCAGCTCTTGTGCGTGGTTGGGGTGACTGCTACGGTCATATGCTCGTTGCATCAGGCCGGGCAGAAGTGTCAGTGGATAAAGTTATGAGCCCCTGGGATTGCGCCGCACTCATTCCAGTGGTGCTTGAAGCCGGAGGATGCTGTTTTGACTACAAAGGAGTGACGACGATATCAGGTGAAGGTCTTGTCAGTG
>CAIVCU010000013.1 GCA_903904495.1 uncultured Chlorobiaceae bacterium | reverse complement strand
GTATTGCGTGGAACCTAAAGCGATTACAGGTGTTAAGCCGAACAATGGTCTAAACAGGGGGAAAAACACCCGAACGACTCTATTTTTGAGTGACGGAACGAAAAAAGACCATTTTAAACAGCAAAGAACTCAATAAGATTACCATTAATCAGCGTTGAGAGGAGTGAAAGCAATTTGGTCGATTAGGTCAATTCCGACAGACTGCTAGAGGCAAGGAGATAATACTGCTGGTTGAGGATCAGCCGGATATACTGCAGCTGTGCAGGCTGATGCTTGAACGGAGCGGTTACACGGTGCTTGCTGCTCCCGGTCCGACTGAGGCTATCAAGCTGTCGGGGCAGTATCAGGATCTGATAGTATTGCTGGTGACGGATGTGGTGATGCCGCAGATGAACGGGAGTGATCTTTTTAAAAAGCTTCAAACGGTATGCCCGAACCTTAAAGTTCTTTTTATGTCGGGGTACACCGTTGATTTTTTAGCCCAGCATATGAAAGGCGAGAAGGAGTTGAACTTTATCGAGAAGCCGTTTACCTTTGTATTGTTCACGGGGATTGTCCAGGAGATCTTTAACAAAGTGCCGGACAGTTGAAACTGAGTTTTACATATACTCAAACAACCGTGACTGAACTGAGTGGTGCTGGGAGTCCTCCGTTCACTTCTCTTTGCCTCCAAATTCGATCCTGACAGGTAAATTATCAGCGTAAATCGAAAAATTTTTCGACATGGAGCGGTGACGGATAACGTTGTAACGCCTTCTGATTACGTTTTCGCAGGACGTTCGTATTTAAAGATACAGACGGGGCTGCCAGTGGCTTTACGACAGAGAATGTCACCTTTCATTTCTGGAAAAGCCCTATGTGATGCTTCCATATCCATTTCGCAGATCACATGGCAGGGAGTATCGAACCCGTACTCCTTGCATACCTTCAGGTATGGGCAGACCTTCTGGATTTCAAGAGCCGCGTCGATACCTCCGTTTGAAATGTCCAGTGCCTCCATTTCCATACCTATTGCATTGAAAGACGGAATTGCGAGCTTGAATCCTGCGATGAGGGTCGGCAGTGCTAATAACGGCCCCATTCGTTGCTTCTGTTGCTCAGGAAAGCCTACCAGCATGGTTTCCCAAGCCTTATCCTCTCCGTATTCAGCGATGAGCTTGCTGAACCTGGCAAACTTCTTTCCGGCAACTTCGATCAACTGCTTGTTCGCTTCCTGCATGGCATTCTTCCGGTTTAAAATTTCTCTGCAGCTCTCTGCAAAAAATCTATACTTCAAGATATGGAGCTCTGAGCGTTTGTTCAAATATTTATAACCTTAGCGAGGAGCGGTTAAAGGCATTGCGAATAGCGGGGAATTTGATGATCTTTTAGATAAATGGCGTTTTCAATCTATACAAAAGTGGAGATGACATGAGCGAACAAGAGAAACCTGCAGTACCTGAAATCCTTACGAAAAGGATATCCAGGAAGCTCCCTGTTGAGGAGCTTGAAGCACGTATCCTGAAGTTTCTCGCTTCACGCAGGATGTGTGTGCTTTCGAGCTGCCGGGACAACGAACCAAGATCGACCCCAATCCTGTACAAATCTACAGGGTTCAATCTCTACATGGCTGGTGAACCGGGTCTCAAGCTGGGCAACCTCAAGATCAACCCCAGGGTAAGCGTTGGTATCTTCGACCCGAAAGGGGAGTTTTCAGACGACTGGCATGATATCGTTGGTCTGCAGATCAGTGGCCATGCGAAGCTCATGGATAAGCAGGATCCTGGTTTCATCGAGGCTTTCAGGCTTTTCGGGCGACCCGAAGCTTGGGCAGAACACTGGTATGGCAGGATGATCGAGGTGGTTCCCGAGAAGATCGAGATGTTCGCAATGGAACTCAAGAACGAGGATTATGCTGCCCGCCAGATATTGATGCTCCCCTGACCCGAAAATGATAGGCTG
>CAIVCU010000012.1 GCA_903904495.1 uncultured Chlorobiaceae bacterium | reverse complement strand
GTCGCGCCTGCAGGATAGGGTTACACATGGATTCATGACTCCCTTTCTGAATTTTAAAGTCATCTTCGATACCGATTTCGCTCTTATCCACAGCGCCAATCTTGCAAATAACGGAGTATGGCTCCAGCCCATTGACTTTCAATACTTTAACAAAAATTTTTGTTTCTTCTGAAAGACCAATACAAGTGGCAAGCCCTATTTTTTTCGCGCCTATTCGATTTGCAAATGCAACCGTCTCCTCCACCCGGGTCAGCTGGCCATAATAGGTGCCCTCTACCTCCGCGGAGGCCCTTGCTATTCTGGCATCAATACCTTCACCACGATATTGGCTTGTAATGCCATCAAGCTCAGCGGGCTCAACAGCTTCGGTCAGACAGAAATCTGGAAATTTCCGGTCTTGACGGTAACAGTTCGGGATGCCGCAGTCGGAACAAGTAAGTTCAGTATTCTTTTGTTTTTTCTTAGATGCCATGGAGATCATCTTAATGTTTACAAAGCCACTTTCTAAAAAAGGGATGCCCTCATTCAGTCAGAAAGGGGTTGTCAAGCGAGGGGAAACCGGATGAAAGGAAGATATAAAATGTCGAAAAAGAAAATATGGATCAAGGCCAAGGAAAAGCGGAAATTTCGCGGACATTCTTGGCCTGCAATCCTTTGCCAGTGGTGTCAAGATCAAATTCAACTTCTGAGCCCTGTTTGAGAGACTTAAATTCCTGTTCTACTACAATGTTAGAGTAATGAACAAAAATGTCCTCTCCCCCATCAGGATTTACTAGAAAGCCGTAGCCCTTTTTTCCGTTGAACCATTTGACTTTACTTTTTGGCATACTTCACAATCCTGATGTCGGGCAATAATCGCGTTTCATTTTAGTTCAGGCTAAAAGTCCTCAATTAATGCATCTTTCCAAATACCATCAACATGGTATAATGCCTACCGCAAAAGCGATCAAGAGTTGCTTATCTGCATCATCAGAACTTTTGAGCGGGGCCAAGAGGATTGTGGTTTGCTTGTCGCTCTGCCTATTTGTAACAATTGTTAAAATTTTTGCTATCAAGCATTGGATATACCATAAATATGGTATAAATTGGCGGTGTAAATGCGGCATTAATTTTCAGTATCCGCATTATCGGCCTTCTCCATAAAACTCCACACATGGCACATATTGCTCAAAAGCTTACTGATCTGATCGGGCATACCCCGTTACTTGAAATTCGAAATTTCAATCAACTTCATCACACACAAGCCACAATTATAGCCAAGCTTGAATACTTCAACCCCGGTGGCAGTGTCAAGGACCGCATCGGCATTTCCATGATAGAAGATGCCGAGAAGAAAGGACTCATTAATAAAGAGACAGTGATCATAGAGCCGACAAGCGGCAATACCGGTATTGCCCTGGCATTTATTGCCGCAGCCAAAGGATACCGTCTGATTCTGGCCATGCCTGAAACCATGAGCCTCGAACGCAGGAATATGCTAAAAGCGCTTGGCGCCGAACTGGTTCTGACGCCAGGATCGGAAGGAATGCTTGGAGCCATAAGAACTGCTGATGAACTGAAACTGCAATATCCCAACTCATTTATTCCGCAGCAGTTTAAAAACCCTGCCAATCCTGAGATCCACCGCACAACAACTGCAGAAGAAATATGGAAGGACACTGACGGAACAATTGATTTTTTTGTCAGCGGCGTAGGAACCGGCGGCACGATTACGGGTGTTGGCGAGGTACTGAAAGAGCGGAACCCTGAGATAAAAATTGTAGCTGTTGAACCTTTCGATTCCCCGGTGCTTTCTGGTGGCAGACCCGGACCTCATAAAATACAGGGTATCGGTGCCGGCTTTGTTCCGGAAATCCTCAACACCGAAATTATTGATGAGATCATCAAGGTAAAAAATGAAGATGCCATGCGTACCGGACGCGAACTGGCCCGCACTGAAGGACTTATAGTCGGTATCTCTTCCGGAGCAGCTGTTTATGCCGCTTTGGAGCTTGCTCAGCGTGAAGAAAACGAGGGAAAGCGGATTGTTGTTATTCTGCCGGATACCGGTGAACGATACCTTTCAACCTTGCTCTACCAATTTGAAGATGAAGCCGTTACTATTTAATAAGACATTTTTCACTAAGACTTATGACCGTACGGATATCCCGCTGCGAATCATAAATACCTTAAAAAATTTTATAGATCACTTTTAAACCATTCGAAAAGACCATGTCAAACTCACAACAGGAACCTAACAGTCTGTTACAGCGCAGTGTAACGACTAACGTTGCAAGAAATCTGGCGAATACTACCAAGACCCCGCCACAGATGATGTCGATAACCCCGAGATGGCTGTTGAAGCTCCTTCCCTGGGTTCATGTTTCATCCGGTACCTATCGTGTCAACCGCACAAAAATTGAACTGCAGAAACCCGAAAGAATTGACATCAATTTTCACAAGGGCACCCCGTCATTCAAGCC
>CAIVCU010000011.1 GCA_903904495.1 uncultured Chlorobiaceae bacterium | reverse complement strand
GGTCAGTTTCGGTGCAGGATATACCTGGGGCGGCATCTACATAAAATGGCAGTAATATCGGTTCACCCTTTATCAGAACGATCGCATTCATGAAGGCATTTGTTTTTCCGGGACAGGGTTCCCAGTATTGCGGCATGGGGAGGGACATTTTTGAAAACTTCCCTGCTGCCCGCACCATGATGGAACGTGCAGACGAACTCCTTGGTTATTCGATAACCGATATTATGTTTTCGGGCAACGAAGAGGAGTTGCGACAGACAAAATATACCCAGCCGGCTATATTTCTTCACAGTATAGCTTTGGCAACACTTATCGGCCATAAGGATATCGCCATGACCGCCGGTCACAGCCTCGGCGAATACACAGCGTTATGCTTTGCCGGATCTATAGGATTTGATGATGCTTTGCGTATTGTGGCAAAACGTGGCGATCTCATGCAGAATGCCGGCATCCAAAACCCTGGAACCATGGCCGCCATTATCGGCATGCCTGATAATGCTCTTGAAAGTCTGCTTGCCGAAGCAGGTCAGGAAGGTATCATTCAGGCCGCTAATTTCAACTCGCCCGGACAGGTTGTTCTCTCCGGTGACATTTCTGCCGTAAAGAAGGCGATTGAACTTGCCCCGTCCAAAGGGGCCCGTATGGCAAAAGAACTGGTCGTTTCAGGAGCATTTCACTCCCCGCTCATGAAGCCTGCTGAGCAGGAGCTTTCAGCCGCACTTGATCACATTGACATACTGCCTGCAGAAATACCGGTTTGCATGAACGCCATTGCCCGCCCGGTAACCAGCGCTGCTGAAATAAGAAAAAACCTGATTTTACAGCTTACCAGTTCAGTATTATGGGCACAATCCATTGAGGCTATGGTGCAGAACGGTATTACAGAATTTGTTGAAATCGGCCCTCAAAAAGTTTTGCAGGGACTGATTAAACGGATCGATAAAACCGTCACAACCCGAGGCTTTGACACAGCCGCGGACATTCAATCGCTTGTTTGAGAGTTATTCTACAAGGTCATTAACATCAACCGACGGAAACTATGTTTGAAGGAAAAATTGCTGTTGTAACGGGAGCCGCCAGAGGTATCGGGCAGGCTATCGCTTTTAATCTGGCCTCTAAAGGTGCCGATATCGTCCTTTGCGACATCAAGGCGGAATGGCTTGCAGAAACCGCTGACGGTGTAACAAAACTCGGAAGGAAAGTTTACTGCTTTGAGCTTGATGTCACAAACACTGAGGCTGTACAAACTGTCATCAACGACATTGCCGCAGCAACCGGAAGGATTGATATTCTCATCAACAATGCCGGCATAACCCGTGACGGCCTCCTGATGAGAATGAGCGAAGAGGATTGGGATGCCGTACTGACGGTCAACCTGAAAGGAACCTTTGCCTGTACAAAAGCGGTGAGTCGCACCATGATGAAACAGCGTTCTGGTTCAATTGTCAATATCGCCTCAGTTATCGGTATCATGGGAAACGCCGGTCAGGCAAACTATGCCGCATCAAAGGGTGGAGTCATTGCTTTTACCAAATCGATCGCCAAGGAGCTTGCATCACGTAACATCAGAGTAAATGCCGTGGCTCCGGGATTCATAGCCTCAAAAATGACCGATGCCCTCTCTGACGAAGTGAAACAGAAGATGCTCGATGTTATTCCACTCGCACGATTCGGCAAGCCAGAGGATGTGGCAAACGTGGTATCGTTCCTGGCCGGAGATCAGTCAGCCTATATTACCGGTGTTGTCATCAACATCAGCGGCGGCATGGTCATGTGATTTGGGCAAGGTTATTTTCTTTGTATATTGTCTGACTTTTTCAACTTTTTTTATCAGTAACCAACTATTAATCTGGAGAACACACAATGACTGAAGCAGAAATCAAAGATAAGGTATACGATATTATCGTCAGCAAAATGGGCGTTAACAAGGATCAGATCAAACCGGAATCAAAGTTTTCCGATGACCTCGGTGCAGATTCACTTGATACCGTTGAACTGATTATGGAGCTTGAGAATGAATTCGGTGTGCAGATTCCTGATGAAGATGCTGAGAAAATCGGTACAGTGCAGCAGGCTATCGATTACATCGTTAAGAAGTAATCATCATCTCCCCGAAATAAGCAGGCAAACGTTAAGTTAAATCAAAACAGATGGGTCAGGAGCGCAAGCGAATAGTCGTTACCGGAATCGGGGTTTTATCCCCGATAGGTCTTAATAAAGATGAGTTCTGGAATGCTCTGTATCAAGGTAAGAGCGGTGCTGCTCCTATCACCTATTTTGAAACAACGGATTATGCCACAACTTTTGCCTGTGAACTGAAAGGGTTTTCGGCTGAAACCTATATCGACAGGAAATCCGCTGACCGCATGGATCCCTACTGTCAGTATGCTGTCAGCGCTGCAACCCAGGCACTGACAGATTCAGGACTTAATCTGCAGGAGATCGATCCGCTCAGAATCGGTGTTGTTCACGGTTCTGGAATCGGCGGTATGACCACGTACGATAAACAGTTCAGGAACTATCTTGAACGGGGACCGAGAAGGATCAGCCCCTTCTTTATTCCCATGCTTATTCCGGACATAGCTGCTGGTCAGATTTCAATCAAGCATGGCCTGATGGGTCCGAACTATGCAACAGCTTCCGCCTGTGCGACATCGCTGCATGCCATCATTGATTCCTATATGCTCATTCAGTCAGGTATGGCTGACTACATGGTCTGCGGTGGCTCGGAAGCACCTATCACGCAGTTGAGTATCGGCGGCTTCAATGCCGCAAAAGCGCTTTCTACGGCAAACGACAGGCCAGAGAGGGCATCACGTCCATACGACCGCGACCGTGATGGCTTTGTCATGGGAGAAGGTGGCGGATCGTTGATCCTTGAGTCACTTGATTCAGCAAAAGCTCGTGGAGCAAAAATTTACGGCGAAATTGTTGGAGTCGGAGCTACAGCTGATGCCTATCACTTGACCGCGCCGCATCCTGAAGGCATAGGTGCAGTGAATGCCATGAAAAATGCACTGGCCCTGGCAGGACTTACTCCTGATAAAATCGATTATATCAATACCCACGGCACATCCACGCCACTCGGTGATATTGCGGAAATTAAGGCAATCAAAACTGTCTTTGGTGAGCACGCCTACAAACTGAGTATCAGCTCAACCAAGTCCATGACAGGACATCTTCTTGGAGCTGCTGGAGTTGTTGAATCCATCGCCTGCCTGCTTGCCATGGAGAACCAGACTGTTCCTCCAACAATCAACTGCGATAATCTTGATCCTCAGATTGATATCGATGTTACGCCAAATACGCCGAAAAAGCGCTCTTTAGAGTACGTCCTTAACAATGGTTTCGGGTTTGGAGGGCATAACGCCTCACTGATTTTCAGGAACGGTTCATCGCTCTGATAAAACCATTCCTGCCGATGGAGCAATTCTGGCAAAAAATCACATCCTTTGCTTTTCCCCGAACAGAGGAGATCAGCATTTCCTACAAAATCGAGGACAATCACCCCTTGATTGCTGCAGGCCTTTCTGAAAAAACCATTACCTACCTGAAGAGGTTAGTCGGAGTAACCGGTATAAACCTGCCGATATACCTTACAGCACTGACTCACCGCTCTGTTGTACATGACCCTGCCACACCGGCTATTATCGAATCAAACCAGCGACTTGAATTTCTCGGAGACTCGGTACTCGACCTGCTCATTTCCGAATACCTTTTTAAACGTTTCCCTGAAAATGCAGAGGGTGAACTTTCAAGCAATCGGGCTAAAATTGTCAATCGCAAATCCCTTGCCGCATTTGCCCGCAGCATTGGTCTTGGCGAGCACCTTCTTATTGGCGATTCAGCTGATGAACACAAAATCAGAAGCAGCGAGTCAGCACTTGCCGATGCTTTCGAATCACTCATAGGTGCTATTTATCTGGATCGGGGAATTCAGGATGCTTCTGACTTTATCAGCCACCATATCATTGATCATGTTGATTTCAATACGATTGTGGCCGCAGAACATAATTACAAAAGCCGCCTCATAGAGTACACCCAATCACACCATCTCGCACCTCCAGTCTACTCGGTTATGGAAGAAGCTGGCGCTGAGCATGAAAAAACCTTTACGATTGGAGTGGCCTGCACTGATATCTTACTTGGACAAGGGACTGCCCAGAGGAAAAAAGATGCAGAACAACTTGCAGCCAAAGAAGCCATGGAACGAATCACCGAGGAGGATATTGAGTGGAGCTGAAATACCTGCTCTTACATCTCTTTTTTTTCTGTTTGTTTTGAGCTTGTCTCAGCCTTCCTCTATATTGAAATACTGGTTTTGTATAACATAAGCCCACTTCTGAAGCCGTAACATAATGAGAGAAAAACTGATTTTTGATTTATCCCGCAGCGGACGTAAAGGCTACACACTCTCCGGCAGTGATCTGCCGGAAATTCCTATGGAAACGATTCTGCCCTCAAAGTTTCTTCGCAAAACACCTGCAGAACTTCCAGAAGTATCCGAAAGTGAAGTGGTCCGTCATTTTGTGCGTCTTTCGAACATGAATTACCATGTTGATAAAAACATGTACCCTCTTGGTAGCTGTACCATGAAGTACAATCCAAAGATAAATGATTATACCAGCGACCTTTCGGGATTCAGTGCCCTTCATCCCCTTCAGCCATCGGAAACTACCCTGGGTGCGCTGCAGCTTATGTATGAACTTGCTGAGATGCTTCGCGAAATAGCAGGCATGGCCGCTGTAACCCTGCAACCGGCAGCAGGCGCACACGGTGAACTTACCGGTATTCTTCTTATAAAAAAGTACCATGCATCGCGGGGATCAAAACGAAGCAAACTGCTTGTTGTTGACTCGGCTCATGGCACCAACCCTGCTTCAGCAGCTCTGGCTGGATATCAGATTATTTCTGTTGCAGGCAACAGTGACGGTCGAACTGATCTGGATGACCTCCGCACAAAGCTTGACGGTGATGTTGCAGCACTCATGCTTACAAATCCGAATACGATAGGGCTTTTTGAAAAAGAGATCCAGCAGATTGCCAGGATGGTGCACGATAACGGCAGCCTGCTCTATATGGACGGTGCCAACATGAATGCACTGCTCGGCATTACCCGTCCGGGCGATATGGGCTTCGATGTCGTGCATTACAACCTGCACAAAACTTTTGCAGCTCCTCATGGCGGCGGTGGTCCGGGCAGCGGGCCGGTCGGTGTCAGCGAAAAACTTCTCCCCTACATACCGGTTCCGGTCATAGAAAAAAACGATACGTCTGAAGGAACAACCTATTCGCTCAGTTATGACCGTCCTGAAAGCATTGGACGGATGATAAATTTTTACGGGAACTTTGCGGTTCTGGTCAGGGCATATACCTATATCAGAATGCTTGGTCCGGACGGGCTTCGCCGGGTTTCGGAAAATGCCATCATTAATGCCAACTACCTGTTGAGCCGTCTGCTCGAACGCTATGATCTGCCTTATCCTAAACCGGTCCTGCACGAGTTCTGCCTCTCGGGAGACAGACAGAAAAAAGCACACGGTGTAAGAACGCTCGATATAGCAAAAAGGCTGCTTGACTATGGATTTCATGCTCCTACCATTTATTTCCCGCTCATTGTCAGCGAAGCAATAATGATAGAGCCTACAGAAACTGAGTCAAAAGAGACTCTCGATGTTTTTGCCGATGCACTGCTCAGCATCGCCGATGAAGCTGAAACGAACCC
>CAIVCU010000010.1 GCA_903904495.1 uncultured Chlorobiaceae bacterium | reverse complement strand
TTGTTTTTATAAGAGGAAGAGACAAACTTCTGAAACCCGGACATATTCTTTTTAAGCTCATGAACGGTATCAACCTCGAGCCCGTAAAGATTATGTTCGATCTTCTGCGGATCATTGCGGCTTATCTTGGTATTAAAAACGTCGGAAAGCGAATGGGCAGGATCGGATGACATGATCAGAACCTTTTTGTTCTGCCTTGCCAGCGAAACAGCTGTTGATGAAGAAATAGTGGTTTTTCCTGTTCCACCTTTTCCCGAATAAATAATAACTCTGGTCTGTGACTGATTTTCTGTTAGATCCCTCGACAACATAAAAACTCCTCTGTTAAAGGTCAATAATCCTAAAAGGCATCCCCTCTTCGAAAGGAAAAAACTATCGTCAATCAAAGTACGACTTTTCCCCTGCTTAGAGAAAAACAATCTTTTTCTTCAATGCTTCAGCAAGAAGCACCATATACTCCTCGTGACTGATTTCAACTGCACCGAGTTTTCCTAGATGGGGATTCATAATCTGAGCGTCAAGCAGCTGATATCCTTTTTTAATCAAATGCTGTATCAGACTGTCAAAAGCTATCCGGGATGCATAGGCTCGTCGGAAAAACATTGACTCTCCAAAAAAAACCCCTCCCAGAGCTATCCCGTACAACCCTCCAACCAGTTCCCCCTCAAACCAGCTCTCAACACTGTGGGCGAGACCAAGTTCGTATAGTTTGACATAAGCCTCTATAATCTCTCCGGAAATCCAGGTCTCATCATCATGTTTTCGAGGAGCTGCGCACCCTTTTATCACGCCCTCGAACTCTTCATCAAAAGTCACTATGAACTCTTTTTTCCTTTTAAGACGACAAACATCCCTGGAAGGTTTGTAGGTATCGAGATCTACAATTGCCCTCTTGTAAGGCTGACACCAGTAGACCTTTCCATCTTTTGGATCAGACATCGGGAAATAGCCCAGACGGTATGCCCTGAGGAGTTCGTCAATCCGGATCATCACTCATGAAACTCACACACGATTAATGAAACTTCAACAGAACATCGTCAAGCATCCTTTTTGGCACATGATGAATACCGTGGGCATCCCTGAAATATCGAACCGAATCACTCCCTGACATCTGGTCGATAACAACGGTTTCCACAGGCTTTCCGAGCGCGATGACCATAAGAATTGAATAAGTATCCGGGATTTTAAGTAACTCCCGTATTTTTTGACGATCAAGAGATGCCACAATGCATCCGCCAATACCTGAAGCTGTTGCACCAAGAAGAACAGTCTGTGCGGCAATTCCGCTGTCACATCCGAATTCAGTTGCTATTGATTGGTCACCAAGCATAACTATATAAGCAGTAGGGCGTTCTCCTTCCTCCGGACCCGGCCAATCGGCAAGATATCCTGCCCAGGAAAGTGAAGGGTAAAGAGCATCAACTGAAGCAGGATTACAAACAGTGATAAATTTCAGCGGCTGAAGGTTTTTTGCCGAAGGAACATAGCATGCAAGCTCAACAAGCTCCCGTAAAGCGTCTTCAGTAACCGGAACCCCGCTGTCATATCTCCGGTAACTCCGGCATTTCGTTACAAGATCCCTGAAATGCATATGCAGTAATGTTATGACGTTTGCCTCCAGGCTGCTTCAGTATATTTCCGAAGCTCTTCCCACTCACCACTCCCTATCCACTCGGCAATATAATCCACGGTTTTTGCATAATGCAATGGCTCCCTGGATGGCTTCTGAAGCCAGTCGGCAAGAACGGCAACATCAAGACTGTGCGTTGCCATGCCATACCCGAGCTGTTCCATCGCAAGTGCGTTGGACTGCTGCTCAATCTGACCATCGAGAGGCCTGAGCAACAGCTTCTTTCCGAGATGAAGTGCCTCTCCGGGAAGTTCAAATCCCGCATTGCAGACAACGCCGCTGCACTCCATGAGATCATTGAGAAATCCCTCACGGGAATAACCTCTGAAATGCAGATGCCCGTCATCAAGACTCTCTGTCACTTTACCATAGATATAAAACTCATATTCTTCAAATGAGTCAACGAAAGCAGTAACATCATCAACCTCTTCAAAAGGGAGATAAACAAGAATCTTTTTTTGAATAACAGCTCTGGCATCTTCGGCATAGAGTGAGGCCGGGATTACCGGAGGAAAAACCGGCTGATTGAAATGATTCCAGTGAAGTCCGGCATTGTATCTGGCAGGAGCAAAATTCAGTAACGTATATTTTTCAAAAAGATTTCCTCTGGCAACAGGGACATCATAGCGGAAAGCATACTGATGGCCGAACCCCATGGAAGGAATATTTCTGATTCTTGCCACCGTTGAGGTTATCGGATCAAAATCGGTAATAATCAGGTCAGTACCTGCTGTTTCAAGCATCAATATATCCGTCATAAGACGCACCAGATCAAGCTGAAACATCGTCTCGATATAGCTCAGCTTTCCCTTATAGGTAACAAGAGTCATGCCCTTCATCACCCGGTATGGCTCGAATATTTCTATCTCTTTCAGATCCTCTGCTTTTCTTCCACTGATGATCACATCAACATCATGACCGTCACCCTTCAGCTTGCGTACAAGCTCCCGGCTGCGGCTGATATGACCATTTCCCGTTCCCTGAACACCAAAAAGGATCTTCATACAGCTGACCATTTATGCGTGAAGCACACTGATTGTAAACTGGATTTTATGACTGAATCTTAAGGTTGGCATACTGCACCATCAACGTCTTCTCACCCGCATTTCGAAACGTTATCCTGACTTTCTGCTTTGCGCCTGTTCCCTGCACATCCATCACGGTTCCAGGACCAAAAAGAGCGTGATGAACCATCGTTCCCGTTCTCAGCCCGCTCTTTGAAGGTTTCGACGGATCTGCGACTGCAGAAGCAGAGGGAGATGCCATTTTCGGCTGATACCCTCTCAATGAAGATGATCCAACCCCTAATGGTTTTTCCTTCTCCGGACGATCTGAGAGCAAAACTCCGCCCTCCGTCTGAATGATCGAAGCATCAATTTCACCGATAAACATCGATTTTAAACAGTAATGCTGCTGACCGTACTGATAGCGGCTCTGCGACCATGAAAGAAATATCTTCTCCTGTGCCCTGGTGACAGCAACATAAAAAAGCCTTCGTTCCTCCTCAAGCTCATCAGGCTCATAGCAGTGCAAAGGAAAAAGCCTCTCCTCAAGACCGGTCACAAATA
>CAIVCU010000009.1 GCA_903904495.1 uncultured Chlorobiaceae bacterium | reverse complement strand
TGGACGATGAGGAAGATTCAGGAAGCAGCGATTCACCAATGTTCGCGATGATTGACACGAACAGCCAGGTCATAAAGGAAGTTCACCGCCAAGATCATTTGTCTCGGTATGACGGATTTCTCTTAAAAGCTCTATGCCCTCCGCAGAAAAAGAAAAGAGTGTATCGGCAGAAAAAATTGTGCTGTAATCCTGTGGTTTGAAAAAAGGAAGAAACTTCTGGCAGTGTTCATCAAGGCGTTTAAGATAGAAGTGCGTATTTTCGTCCGGTTTTTCTTTATTCCATTCAGAAGCAAGTTTGCCTTTGTCATAAGAAGCGTTACCCATCCCGATTCCTGATACATAATAGGTTATCCGGTCTCCTTTTGTAATGCCCACTCCAGCTTTTATGGCAATTTCATAGGTAATTGATTTCGATCTTTTACCATTTGTAACATCGCTGAGATATTGTTCCAGGGAGTTTTTCAGGGTTTCTGTCCTAGAAAACTCCGACACTTCAAGTTCATGATTAAGTATTTTGTTTCTGTACTCCAAAAACAGATCATGGAGTCCATTGATATCCTCTGTTAAGAGAGTTTCAAATCCTCTGCGTACAAAATCACGTCCGAATTTCTCACCGCTTCTGCTTGTCAGTGATGACCCTTTAAGGATCATGATCTTATCATACCCAAGAAGCGCATAGTTTTTCTTCATATAAGAGATCATTTTCCGATATCTCCCGTCAAAACCGATATTGATTCCCTGTGGCATGAGCAGAGAAACCTCTTGTACAAGCGCTTTTTCGGCTGATTCTGTCGTGACGTCAGGGGGCGGGACAAAAAGAATACCATCAGTGTCAACTTCTATGACCTTGCAACCTCTCGATTCAAACTCAAAAATCATCTTTTTTGCAAGGTTCTGACCGGTCGAAGTAACCTTGTCAGCTTCTTCGAAATCATTGAAAATGCCGCCAGCATACCCCAGGTAGCCGTACATGGCATTGATCAGGATTTTGAAAGAACTCTGCATTGCATCGAAATTATTGGCAAGAGAGGCGTTTCCAAGAGCATTTTCTTCGCAGGCTCTATCTTTTGCCTTGAAACGAAGATCTTTCAAATCATTCAGAATGCCTGGAAATGCCTTCAAATCATCGCTTTTAGGGCAGATATTGTATGAAAGCATGATAGAAGGATAGAGTGACTCCACATCGGCATAGACAATCGGTCCCAGAATTCCTTTAAGAAATACTTCAGTATATCCGCCAGAATGCTGCTGGCCTGAAGTAGGTTTAGGAATCGATTGTTTTCGTCTAAGGTATTCGCGCACCAGGAGAACCTCAATTTTAGCGGCCTGTCCAATGCGCGATGTCATTGCATAGGTATAGGGAAGCATCTGTGCGAGATAAAAATTGCTTCCCGACAGAAGCGATGAGAGCGCACGTGTTTCCCTGACATCATCAAGAGCATAGGCAAGCAGCTTTTCATGATTATTCTTCCACAGCGATGCTATATCCTTATAATCAACGTAAGTACGATCCGGCGAGGCAAACCCGAAATGTTTTGCAACAGCCTTCAATCCGTAACTCTGCATAGAGCGCTTTGAAATATCATAACTCTGCACAAGAAAAAGTGTATCAATAACATGCCTTCCGGGAATATCAAAAAAAGGATAATCAATGCTTCTTTCAGCAAATCGGATGCTTGCGGGGTATGTTTTTGGAATAAGTCCGTTGCGTCCTATCGCGAAAGGGAGACCATACCGCTCGCATCTTCTTTGCAGATAAGAAAGATCGAAACTGAAAATATTATGTCCTTCAATAACGTCCGGATCCATTTTTCCAATCAAGGCAATAAGCTCCATCAGCAGAGCTTTTTCATCTCGATCTTTTGAATGCAAAACAGTTTCCCATCCCTTACTGTCGCTGAGCGATACAATTATTACCTCATCTTCACCAAAACATGAATTCCCTGATAACTTCTTTTCCGGATCATAATTTGTCTCTATATCGAGCTGCATTCTATAGAGATCATCAAATATCATACCTTTAAAAAGAGTTTTACCGCTTTGAAGCAGATACTGAGTGACAGCGTCACCTTTATTATATATATGAGAGCTGCTGTCGAACTGACTGCTTTCATTGGCAGATTCTGAGCCCTCGCCATACGTTCTGCTGTTGATAAAATCAATTGCGCCTCTGTACGTTTTCCAGCTCCTGAAAATCGACAGGCACTGAAAAAAATTGGATCCACCAAGTTTTACAAGCCAGAATTTATCCTTGTCATCAGGTACAAATCCATCAAGCAGTGTGCTGTCTGAAATAAAAATAAAAGGAAAAAATGGCTCGTCATGATGGCACACCTTTTCTTCCTCACGGTTAAACACTCTGATATGGGTGTCAGATAGCTGGTATGCACCGACAATGCACTCCTCTTTATCCTTGCCGAACAACAGATCATTGTTCACTATTTCATTTATAATGCTCTCCATAAGCGCTCAATACAGTTAATAGCGAAGGTAAAAGGGTGAAAAATGTTTCACGTGAAACAAAAGAGGCGTTTCAACGGCCAAGTCGTATCATAAGCACTGAAATATCCGATGGTGAAACGCCGAGAATCCTCGATGCCTGGCCGATAGTGTCAGGACGATACTTAATCAGTTTTTCACGTCCTTCATTTGACAGACCTGCAACGCTGTCATACTTGAATGACGCCGGTATTTGATGAGAATCGAGCCTGAGAATTTTATCAGCCATCAGCAGATCACGTTTAAGATAACCATGATACTTTAAATCAATATCAACCTGTTCAAAAATAGAGAGATCATCAGTTATGGCAAGTACAGCATTCTTGAAAGAGAGGGATTGTTCAATGAGTAGGTGAAGATAAATGCCTGTCCTTTTCAGAAGTGTCGATGCATTTTGTGCAGTATTGACTTCGATGTACCCAAGTTCTGTCAAAAGCGGGTTTATTTCTGCCGCCGACAGCCTTGTATCAAGACAGAGTTGTTTGAGCGCCTCAATAGACCTTATTTTATTATTGCATAAGGTAAATGTTTTTACATCAAGAAGTCCTGAAGTATACCCGAAATCATGCAGACGTATATCTGCGTTGTCTTGGCGAAGCAACAGGCGATGCTCAGCTGATGAGGTAAACATTCGATAGGGTTCATTAGTATCCTTGGTAATGAGGTCATCAACAAGGACGCCTATGTAGGCATCAGAGCGCTTGAGGTGAAGCGGAGGTTTCTGCCGAAGTTTAAGTGATGCGTTTATACCGGCAACCAATCCTTGTGCAGCAGCTTCTTCATACCCTGATGTCCCATTGATCTGGCCTGCAAAGTAGAGATTCTCAAAAAGTTTTGTTTCGAGACTCCTGTTCACTTGATAAGGAAAGAAATAATCATATTCAATTGCATAACCGGGACGTATCATCTTGACGCTCGCGAGTCCCGGAATAGAGCGCAGCCCTTCTATCTGTATATCTTCCGGCAGGGATGTCGAAAAGCCATTGACATACATTTCATTCGTATCGATTCCTTCAGGTTCAAGAAATATATGATGGCTATCCTTGTCAGGGAACCGGCATATCTTGTCTTCAATTGATGGGCAGTATCGGGGACCTATTCCCTGCACTTTTCCCGTAAACAGGGGCGATCTGTCGAATCCTCTTTTTAGGATTTCATGGGTTTCAAGTGTGGTTTTAGTGACAAAGCAGCTTATCTGTTTCCGGGAAAGTGCTGGTGCCGTCTTGAATGAGAATACAACAGTTTCGTCATCTCCTCTCTGTTCTTCAACAAGGGAGTAGTTGACGCTGCGGGCGTCAATTCTCGGCGGGGTGCCGGTTTTCAGTCGCCCTGATGAAAAGCCAAGCTTTACAAGGTTTTCTGTCAGGCTGTAAACAGGAGGTTCGGCAATTGTGCGCCCTCCATGATAATGGTTCATGCCGATATGAATCAGGCCATTCAAAAATGTTCCGCAGGTAAGGATTACTGCTGAAGCATGAATGACTCTTCCGGATGAGAGTGTGACTCCTTCGCACACTCCTGAGGAGTGCCGGATTCCTGTAACCGTATCCTGGAGAAGGTCAATATTCTTTTCCCGCTCAATGACATTCCGCATATAAAAAGAGTACATCGTCTTGTCTGCCTGTGCTCTCGGTGAGTGCATCGCCGGCCCTTTGCTTCTGTTAAGCATTCTGAACTGGATCCCTGTGGCATCTATTGCTTTCGCCATTTCGCCGCCAAGAGCATCAATCTCTCTGGTTATCTGACCTTTAGCCACTCCGCCTATTGCGGGATTGCAGGACATCCTTGCAATAGTGGTAAGATCCGACGAAATAAGCAGGCAGGAGCACCCTGTTCTCGCTGCGGCCAATGCCGCTTCGCAGCCTGCATGGCCTGCCCCCGCAACTATTATATCATACATGATGTGGGAATTGTTTCACGTGAAACATTTATCAATTGCTTAAGTATTCTGAACCGAAGATACGAATAATAGAGCTTTATGCCCTTCAAGTATCTATGTTTGCAGAAATGAATATAAAGTGTATATTATAAGTAATGATTAAGGGCTTTTGTTGATATAGCACTCCTATATCAGTAGTGTCCGGTTAAAATAAAGCCAGTTGAAGTACAGGTTCTCTTACCTTTTTGAGAGAATGTTCTTTGAGAGATAAAATATCGATCAACAGTCGCTGTTCCATGACGACTGCAG
>CAIVCU010000008.1 GCA_903904495.1 uncultured Chlorobiaceae bacterium | reverse complement strand
GAATCGTAACCGAAATAGCCAAAAACACCTGATGTAATCATCTGAGGTGCACCGTTCTTTTTCTTCGGTAACTCTTCTGTATCAAATGCGGAAAGACACCGGTCAATCTTTAACCGAAGATTTGTTTCCTCTCCGGCGATTTTTCCAAGATCACTAAATTTTTCATCCAGAATATCGATATCTGCAGGTCCATCCACTGAACCTCTGAGAATAGCAACCGGGTCGATAGCTATATAGGAAAACCGGGCAAGAAGCTCCTCTCCCTCAACCGATTCGAGCAGGCACGAAAAGGGCCGCTTGAGTTTGAGATAGACTGATACCGGTGTCTCAGTATCAGCATGAACCTCCCTGAAAAGCGGCTTGAGAAGATAGGGCGCATGCCGTTGTTGTACTGGCATAAAAAGGGGGAAACTGAATTAGTTATTGTAACAGCGTAATAAAGAAAAATATTTTGTATAGTAAAAAAAGATACCGGCATTACTCTCCACAAACGGCCGAATGCAATAAGAACGAATGCCCCTCCCATCCCGTAGAAAAAAATTTCTTTTAAACTGGCTTAAAGCCTTTATGCTTTCCCCCGGAGTAATGTTCCCTTCTGGTTATCTTTTACTCTATCTCTCTACCAATATCTATCTGAATGGCGACTTCAAAAAAAACCTTTCTCAATCGGTCCAGAAAGCTACCGGCAATACCTGGCATATAAGCATCAAATCACTTCAATCCGGCCTGGTGCTTGACTCAGTCATTCTCAATAATATTGAGCTTACAAAAGCAACAACGCCTGAAAACAGGGCTGACACCAGCAGTACCATTACCATCAATACCCTTGAGATACCATTGCCAAATCTTCAACAGCTTCTTTTCAACAGTTCTGAGCGACTGACGTCAACAAATGCCCTATGCGATAAAATTCTCGCTGAAAAGAACCTCGCTCAATGAACCATCAGCCCTGTACGCTGCAACCGTATAGAACCTATTTTACTCACGAGATCGGTGAACAGTGACAAATCAGGATTCCATGACCAGTAGACCATGAGTGCCTGACCGACAATATCTTTTTCCGGTAAAAAGCCCCAGAAACGGCTGTCGAGACTGTTATCCCGATTGTCGCCCATCGCAAAATAGTAGTTTGACTGAACTGTGTAGTTCTGAACCGGTGCACCATCAATAAAGACCGTGCGTCCCTGTAAACTTACCTCATGACCTTCATCGGCAATGAGCGAACTATAGAGAGGATAGTTTACAGTGGTCAATTGCAGGACATCTCCTTTGCGGGGAATACGAATCGGGCCGTAGTTGTCCTTGTTGAAATCAGAAAACTGGGGAAATATCATGTAATCCCCGTCTCCCGGCGCCATACGGCTGCCGATAAACTGGGCATGCGGCGGCAGAGGTGCCGGTTTTTTATTGATCAGGAGTTGTTGCCCATGTATCTCGAGAGTATCGCCACCGAGGGCAACACAACGCTTGATATAGTTCAGAGAGCGATCTTTTGGAAACTTGAACACAATAATATCGCCACGGTCAACCTTTTTTACTCCCGGCAACCGGATATCGGTAAAGGGTATTTTCGGGCCATAGACGTACTTATTGACAAAAAGAAAATCTCCGGCAAGCAGCGTGCTCTCCATCGATCCGGTTGGAATACGGTAAGACTCAACGACAAAAACACGAAGAATGGTGGCAAATATTGCGGCTATAATAAGAGCCTCAAACCACTCCCTCGAATGTTTTTTTTCCGGTTTCCCTTTCTGAGTATTCAATGCTGTTTTTTTTTGATCCGTTTAATAAAAATTTTCCCGGATGGTATCTTATCGGGTCAGACGCTTTTTTTCGACAATTCCTTCGCGGTTGGTCCTGAAAATTTTACAGGAAAACCACCGTCACGCTATTCGTCAATATTCAACAATGCAAGGAACGCTTCCTGCGGAACCTCTACCCTGCCGACCTGTTTCATCCGTTTTTTACCCTCTTTCTGTTTTTCAAGCAGCTTGCGCTTTCTCGAGATATCGCCGCCATAGCATTTTGCAAGCACGTTTTTCCTCATCGCCGATATGGTTTCACGCGAAATAATCTTGCTGCCTATTGCCGCCTGGATAGCGACTTCATACATCTGCTTAGGAATTATTCCTTTCAACTTCAGGCAAAGCTTTTTGCCCCAGTCATACGCTTTCGAGTGGTGAACAACTATTGAGAGTGCATCGACCGGATCGCCGTTCAGCAGTACATCGAGTTTCACCAGATCGGATTCACGGTAGCCGATGTACTCGTAATCCATCGACGCATAACCTTTTGAAATTGATTTGAGTCTGTCATGAAAATCAAACACGATCTCGGCAAGAGGAAAATCAAAATGCATGATCACCCTTGTGGTATCGAGATAGTCAGTAGTTTTGTAGTCACCGCGACGCTCCATCCCAAGCTTCATGATATTGCCGATATAGTCGGCAAGGGTAATAATCTGCATGCTGACATAGGGCTCTTCAACTTGACTTATCCTTGTCGTATTGGGCATCTTGGAAGGGTTGTCGACGATAACCACTTCAGAGTTGGTCATGACAACACGATACTCAACGTTAGGAACCGTGGTAATGATGTTAACCCCGTATTCACGCTCAAGACGCTCCTGGACAATTTCCATGTGGAGAAGACCGAGAAATCCGCATCTGAACCCGAAACCGAGAGCAACTGATGTTTCAGGAGTATAGACAAGAGAGGCGTCGTTCAGGGTCAGTTTTTCAAGCGATTCGCGAAGATCCTCAAATTCATTCGAGTTGATCGGATAGAGTCCACTGAAGACCATTGGCTTGACCTCCTTGTAACCCAGGAGGCGTTCTTTTGCCGGTGCATCGACAAGCGTCACCGTGTCGCCAACCTTTGCATCCTTGACATCCTTTATGGAACAGATCAGGTAGCCTACATCGCCTGATTCAAGCAGATTTTTGGGCTGCCTCTTCATTCCCATGACCCCTATTTCGTCAGCAAGAAAAACCTTGTCACTGGCAAAAAAGCGGACCTTGTCGCCCTTTTTAAGCGATCCCTCAACAATACGAAGGTAGACCACCACG
>CAIVCU010000007.1 GCA_903904495.1 uncultured Chlorobiaceae bacterium | reverse complement strand
GAGCAAAGGACTGAAAATCCTTGTGTCGGGGGTTCGATTCCCTCTCTGTCCACACCGTTTAATGGCAGTTTCATCGAAGTTGCCTCTTACAAAGAAAAAGCATGTCCACTCTTTTTTTCCTGCTTTCTACATTTACAAAGGTATCATAAGTCATGCAAAGCATCGAGCAATGCTTCAGTGTTTGAAAATCACCAAATGCAGGCATGAATATTACAACCGAGCGTGATCAGGAAGTCTGGCATGATTTACAGGAGGCCGGAGCATACGAGTGGTGGTATTTCGATGCTGAAGACAAAACAAGTGGTTTTTCTTTTGTCCTTATCTGGTTTTCGGGGTTTCCTTTTTCCCCCTATTACACCAGTCATTATGAAAAATGGAAAAATCGTATAACTGCAGAAGCTCCTCTTCCGTCCAATTACTCTGGTTTTAGTTTCCAGTTGTACGAAAACGGTCGGGAGATCGTAAATTTCATCAAGGAAGGAAGTAATGGACTTTTCGAAAGCAGTCGATCTGAAATCGGTGTAAGGTTCGAAAAGAACCGCTTTTCCTATGATGCCCTGAAAGACGAGTACTCTCTGGATATTGATTTTTCCTTTCCTGCCCGTCAGAAAGCCCTGAAAGCAACTTTTTTGTTTTCATCCTGCCGCAGGATTGTTTACGAAAAAAAAGATGGGAACAACTCTGGCAGGGTTCCCCTTCATCAGTGGCTTTTAAGTGTTCCGAAAGCTGATGTTGAAGGAGAGATTCGGATCATTGAACAACCTGGAGGTGCTGTTAAAACGATTCCAGTGAGTGCCACCGGATATCATGACCACAATGTTGGAGCTTTGCCGATGCAGGAGTATCTTGCCCGCTGGTATTGGGGCAGGGCTTTTTCAGAGCGGATTGACCTGATATATTATGTGACGTTTTTTAAAAACAACGCGTATCAACCCCTTGTTATGCTGATGCTGCATGACAATACGAGCGGTAAAGTTACCGTGCTTGACAAGGTGAATTTCAGGGAACGTAATTTCAGACGAGGCTTTTTTTCTCCGCTTCACAGCATGGATCTTGAGTTGCAGCATGATGATATCTGCGTGAAGATCCATCACAGCAAGGTGTTTGATGCGGGCCCATTCTATCTTCGGTTCGCATCTGCCATTTCATTGCAGATAGACGGAAAGAAAATGGAGGGTATCAAGGGTATATCGGAATTTCTCAATCCGGAGCGTCTGCAATCCAGATTCATGAGGGTGTTTACCCGAAGCCGGATCTGGCGCGATGGCGAGTCATCACTTATGTATGAGAGCTATAATAATATTAAACGTTCTCTGGATTGGATAAATGGGTAAAAAAAATATAAATTGGACAGTTTGTTTTGGCTATTCTGATTTATACCTGTAAATGGTGTTTTTCAGTAAAGAATCAAGCAAAGTAAAGAGAGAGAGTGGCTGTCGTTGAACCGCCGGGAGGTACTTGCCTTTTGATTTGATAACAAAAAGTTTTAAAAAGGAGATAGATCGTAATGGCACAACAAGGTAATTTCAAGAGTCCGTCAAGGTTGGGCGCACTTGGAGCAGGTGCACCAGTCTCTTCATCCGGTTCGGTTCCCGGCGGTAAGCCACGGGAAGATGGCCTGAAAGGAGTTGATTTCGAGCGCCGCAGTTTTCTCGGAAAAATTGTTGGAGGTATCGGCGCAGCTGTAGCGATATCTACACTTTATCCTGTCGTCAAGTACATTATTCCTCCATCCGAGACGGCTACAAGCGTCAAAGAACTGGTTGTGGGAAAAGCATCTGAAGTTCCCCTGAAAGGCTTCAAGATTTTTCAATTTAACAAGGACAAGATTCTTGT
>CAIVCU010000006.1 GCA_903904495.1 uncultured Chlorobiaceae bacterium | reverse complement strand
GTTGCTTTAGCAGCTATTTTTTCGTACCCATCGGTCCATGATTTATGTTCGTTCAGCTCTTTTAAAACTTTGTGGGCCTCTTTCTGGTCGGTCCAGAATGTTGGATCAGCTGAAATTTTTTCAAGGTCATCGATTTTTTCTTTGCGTTGATCAACGTCAAAGATACCCCCGTAACTGTTCGAGGCGACGATGAATCTCCTGCAGTCTTTCTTTTTGTGGTTCAAACATGGTTATCTCTACTGATTGTTGACAATAAAACGGTATAGCACCTTCAAAGAACAATTTTTTTCCGGGGATATCAAAAGGGGTATCAAGGTTTATGATTTATCGGGACGTTTGAAATTAGAAGAGTATCTGAGAAAAAAGTAATGGAGTTTTCATATTTTGCTTTCTGTTAAAAAAACAGGAAGCCCTTCCGGAACTGTTTACTCTTCGTTTTGTGCTGGCAGAATTATGACCGGGATCACCCGGGTACCAATTAGAGATATCCTTAAGATGAATCATACATTCAGACGGGCGGTTCCACATTACAGCGATCAACAGTTTGATGGCCGTCAACGTGTTGTTATAGAAAATGTCACTCCTGAACTTGATGGAGGAAAGTATCCTGCAAAAGCAGTCGAGGGTGAGCGCGTCATTGTTGAAGCCGATATTTTTGTAGACGGTGCCGATACTATTTTCGCTGAGCTCTGTTTCCGACCTGCCGGAAAAGTTGAGTGGCAGCGATCGCCGATGGTATCGCAAGGCAACGACCGTTGGCAAGGTTCGTTTACCGTTGGAGTGCCAGGCAGTTACGATTATTCGATTGAGGCATGGGTTGATCATTTTCAGACATGGAAAAAGGGATTGCTGAAAAAGATCGAGGCAAGCCAGGATGTTTCGCTTGATCTGCAGATCGGGGCAGTTTTTGTCAACGAGGGAGCTGCAAGGGCAGGGAACGATGATGCTGCAATGCTCAGTATGTGCTCTGTTCTGCTGCGTTCGGAGGAGAATAATGAGGCGGTTGCGGCAGCACTTGATGGAAAGCTCGAAGAGCTTATGGGACGCAATCCTGATAAGGCACACGCTACCGTCTATGAAAAAGTGCTTGGATTGACCGTGGAGCAGAAGAAGGCCGGATGCAGTGCCTGGTATGAGTTTTTCCCGCGTTCATGGAGTACTCTGCCCGGTAAACATGGGACGTTCAACGATTGTGCACGTCTACTGCCTCTTATTGCAGGAATGGGGTTTGACGTCGTCTATTTGCCACCAATTCATCCGATAGGTTACACCAAGCGCAAGGGAAAGAACAATGCACTTACTGCTGCACCAGATGATCCGGGAAGCTGCTGGGCGATAGGCAACAAGGATGGAGGGCATAAGTCAGTTCACCCGGAACTTGGCACTATCAAGGATTTTACATCCTTTGTTGCAGAGGCGGAGGAACATGGTATATCTGTGGCTCTCGATATTGCCTTTCAGTGTTCACCGGATCATCCCTATGTAAAGGAACATCCGCAATGGTTCAAATGGCGTCCCGACGGGAGTGTGCAGTTTGCGGAAAATCCTCCAAAACGATACGAGGATATCCTGCCAATTGATTTTGAATCTTCCGACTGGGAGAATCTCTGGATTGAACTGAAAAGCATTTTCCTGTTCTGGATTGATAAAGGTGTGAAGATTTTCCGAGTTGACAATCCCCATACCAAGGCATTTCCTTTCTGGGAGTGGGCTATAGAATCGATCAGGGAAGAGCATCCAGAGACGGTTTTTCTGGCTGAGGCGTTCACCAGACCAAAATTAATGGCCAGACTGGCCAAGGCAGGATACAGTCAGTCCTACAGCTATTTTACCTGGCGCAATACCAAGCATGAGCTCCAGGAATATCTGCTTGAACTGACCTCATCACCACTCAAACATTACATGCGGCCTAACTTCTGGCCGAATACCCCCGATATTCTTCATGAGGAGTTCCAGACGGGAGATCGAAGCAGGTTTATTATCCGGTTGGTGCTTGCGGCAACGCTTTCATCAAATTACGGTATGTATGGACCCGCTTACGAACTTTGCGAATATCTCCCGGTACCCGGAAGCCGGGAGGACTATCTCAATTCCGAAAAGTATGAAATCAAGCAGTGGGATTTTGACCGGCCG
>CAIVCU010000005.1 GCA_903904495.1 uncultured Chlorobiaceae bacterium | reverse complement strand
CAATAACCCGGTTTCGGGCGGAATACTCTATGATCTTTTCTATCATTTCAGTTGGGATTCAGAGTCAATAAGGTATCCGCCCGATATTGCCACCTTTTCGCCAGACTGGAGGCCTGATAATATTTGCACTTTTTCGCCCGACTGCTGCCCGAGTTGAACCGTCCGCGATTCAAACATACCGGGTGAGCTTTCCACCCACACAACCTGGCGCTTGCCGGTATTCATGACAGCGGTTGCAGGAACAACTATCGACGGCGCGAGCGGCACCCTGATGATCGCATTGACAAACATTTCAGGCTTCAGCTTCATGCCGGGATTGGCCAGTTCAATACGCGCCTTGACCGTTCTGGTTTTAGGATCGAGAAAGGGATAAACAAATGCTATCCGGCCGGTTGAAGGTTTGTCGGGGAAAGACTGTGAGCGTATTTCCACCAGCTGACCAATGTGAATATTCGAAAATTCATTCTCATAAACCTCCACCTCAACCCAGACGCTCGAGAGATCAGCGATGTTGAAAAGCGCCTCACCCATGGCGACATACTGTCCCTGCTGAACCATTTTTTCAATCACAACGCCTGAAAAAGGCGAATAGATCGGGATTCTGATATTTGGCTTGCCGCTCCTTTCAAGTTCAGCAATCTGACTCTCCTTGACCCCGAAGAGCAACAGCCGCTGTCTTGCCGAAGCAACCAGACCTTCACCATTCTGGGAAATGGAGGCGATCGGCGAATTCTTCAGCTGTTCACGGCTTTTGAGAGCGAGCAGGTACTCCTGCTGTGTTGCAATAAGATCCGGGGAGTAGATCTCAGCCATAGGCTTCTCTTTGCTGACGAAGGCTCCAACACTGTTGACATTCAGTTTCTCCAGACGGCCTGCAATCCATGCGGTGACTTTGGCTTGTCGTGACTGATTGTACTGCACAATCCCGACAGCGTTGATCTCCTTGTTCAGGGTTTCGCTTGTTGCCTCTGACGTAGCGACATTGGCCATGACCCGCTGTTTCTCCGACAGCGAAACGTGCTCGTGCATGTCAGACTTCTGCGGCTCTCCTGCAACGCCTTTTGGAGCGTTATCAATTTTCTTGATCAATTCCATGCCGCATATCGGGCAGAGGCCGGGCTTCTCCTTTATGATGAATGGATGCATGGAGCAGGTGTAAAGCTGCTTGACCTGTGTTTGATCAGTTGACTTGCCGCCCACTTTATTCTGCCACAGAAACCAACCTCCACCGGCAGCAATTGCAAGCAGAATAATCACCAGAGGAATTGCGAATTTCTTGTTCAGTGCCATGGCTCTTTGGTTGGTATCGTTAATTGTTATGATGTTCAGATGCAAGTGCTGCGGGTACTGTTGTCACATCACTGCCCACCACAGCTTCAAGCTGTGCAATTTTCATCATATATTCGGCCTTCGATTCGTACAGTTCACGCTCGTAGTTGAAGAGGTTCATCCTGCTGTCCAGAAGGGTCAAAAAATCCACCTTGTTGACCCTGTAACTGATAAGTGCCGATTCCAGCGATTGCCCAGACTGAGGGATGATACCTCCGCTGTAAAGCTCCACCTGTTGACGACGGCGATCAAGCTGGGCAAGGGTTTCGTTAATGGTGTAGCTGATAGAGTTCTTCAAGGTATTGAGCTCCTCAGTTGCCATGGTTGTTTCAAAGGTTGATTCAGCAACCATTGCCCGGCGTTTCTGCTGCTGGATGGGCAGATTGAAGGAGAGGCCAACGCTGAACATGTTGTATCCTGGGTCGGTGGTCATGCCGGTTGCTATCGGTTCGCGGAACATATACTCTGCCGAGAGGTTGAAATCAGGATACGACTCCTTTTTTGCCAGACTTCGAGCCGCTTGAGCTTTGTTGACCAGACTCGCCAGACTTTTCACCTGAGGGCGATTGTTAAGAGCGGCCTCGTTCAGTTGTTCCCGGCTCATTAAGACGCGGGGGAGCGTGAAATCAGCAAACGCTCCGATCGGTGTATTGCCGGAACGATACGTAAGGTAATTAAGGTTGGCTTCCAGACTTTTGCGTTGCTGCTGCAGCGAAATCTGCATATCGAGCATCTTTGACTTTTCTAGCCCAGCCTTGTAGATATCCTGCTGCACACCCTGACCGACTGAGTACTTCAACTCATTAATGGTCAGAAAATTAGAGAGGATTTTCAGGTTCTTGTCAATAATCCCGATCATCTTGTTCACAGCCCAAAGCTGGTAGTAGTTCTCCTTCACCATTTTTGTCAGCTCAAGCTTGCGCTCTTCAAACGCCCACTTGTAGGACTCAGCTTCACTCAGAGCTACTTTTTCCCGAAGATCGCGTTTTCCCCAGAAGGGGAGTTGCTGCGATATGCCGACTACCTTGGCGGAGGTGGGATCCAGGTTAAAAACACCCGGTTGGTGGGTCAGCATGTTTTGCAGTCTGAACATCACCATCGGGTCATCCAGCGCCTTTGCCTGTTTGGCTTTACTGGCAAACATCTGCCAGCGAGCTTCTGAAGCCTTCAATTCGGGGTTGTTGGTGAGTGCAGTGCTGATAAGAGCCGAAAGATCCTCCGCCTGAGCATTCACCTCCACCGACCTTGCCAGTGCAGGTGTAAGAGATAACTGGACAAGTAAGGCAAATACCAGACGCTTTTTCATAGGATTTCGTGACGATAAGTTGTCGATCTAACTCTATATAACATAAAGCGTGCCATTCACCGTTCATGCCGGTTCTATTGAGCTAAGGAATGCAAGCATGGTAAGTTATGGAGAATATTCTTTGCAAAGTGAGGAATATTCTTCATAAGGGCACCTCTATTTATTCAAATGGGATGCATTAAATAAATTGATCTCAGGAACAAATTTAGGTACGCATATGTAGGTTGGGGTGATTCCTGAACCCCAACAAAACTAAAGTTTTCCTGAGAGGATAGCTCTTTTCTGCCTGCAGGTAAAGTTTCCCTTCCATTTTTTAACTCAGCAATTGATGTGCCCTTAAATTGGTTGGCTTAGTGTAATATATTCGTATATTTAACGGTGTTAGAGCTCACTAGTTAACAATTCCAGCGTCTTGCTGCTCCCAACAAGGATAATTTTATTGCCGAGTGGTAAAAAGAACTTGAATCAGCAAGGCAGGTAGTACAGGAGATTCGACCACTTTTTATAATGAAGGTTGACAGAGAGAGCAAATGAGATATAATTCTTCGAGAGCGTTAGAGCTTCTCCGGATTGGTTCTGGTTATCCCGATGCGGTTTTCCGTGAAAGCCAGGAGGATGCAATTCGTTACCTCATTGAAGGCAGAGGGCGATTGCTCGTTGTCCAGAAAACTGGCTGGGGTAAGAGTTTTGTCTATTTTATTGCCACCAGGCTGCTTCGTGAAGAGGGTAATGGTCCAGCTCTGCTGGTTTCGCCCCTACTTGCATTGATGCGAAACCAGATTGAGGCGGCTGAACGGATGGGTGTGCGTGCCGCTACGATTAATTCTGACAATCCTGATGACTGGGTTGCCGTTGAAGCGAGTATCGGTCGCAATGAGATTGACATTCTGGTCATTTCGCCTGAACGGCTTGCGAATGAACGCTTTCGTTCCAATGTTCTGGCTCGTTTTGCGGCCCAGATTTCGATATTGGTTATTGACGAAGCTCATTGTATTTCTGACTGGGGCCACGACTTTCGCCCTCACTATCGATTGCTGGAGCGGATTGTTAAAACGTTACCACCAAACCTGCGACTTCTGGCAACTACAGCCACAGCAAACAATCGAGTAATGGATGATCTCTCGGAAGTGCTTGGGCCGCATTTGGAGGTGATCTGAATCGTCCTTCACTGACTCTGCAAACCATATCCTTACCTGATCAAGCCCAGCGCCTTGCCTGGCTGGCAGAACAGCTTGATACTCTTCAAGGCCACGGAATCATTTATACGCTTACTGTGCGTGATGCAAACATGGTCGCAAGCTGGCTGAAAAGCAGAGGTCTCATTGTTGAAGCCTATACGGGCGAAACTGGTGATCGCCGACCAGAGTTTGAGCAGGCACTGCTTCATAATCAAGTAAAAGCTCTTGTTGCGACTTCCGCATTGGGAATGGGTTTCGATAAGCCGGATCTGGCATTTGTGATCCATTATCAGATGCCAGGGTCGGTTGTTGCTTACTATCAGCAGGTTGGACGTGCAGGTCGTGCTCTGGAATCTGCATACGGTATTTTGCTCAGTGGTAAAGAAGAGACAGATATAACTGACTGGTTCATCAACAGCGCTTTTCCGACTCGGCAGGAGGTAGCCGATGTTATTGATGCGCTTGAAAATGAGCCTGCAGGATTATCGGTTCCCGAACTTATGGGGAAGGTGAATCTTACGCAAGGACGTATCAAAAAGACTATTGATTTACTCTCTTTGGAATCACCTGCACCAATCGCGAAGCAAGGGAGTAAGTGGCAATTGACAGCAGCAAAACTCACTGAAGGTTTTTGGGATCGTGCGGATCGACTTACAGCGTTACGTCGTGAAGAACAACGACAAATGCAGGATTATATCAAATTGCCATTTGCTGAACACATGAGGTTTCTTATTCAGGCACTTGATGGTGAGCCGAAAACTGTTAGTTTTCCGTTATTGCCACCGTTACCTTTAGACGTTGATGAGGGCCTTGTTCTGGAGGCGGTCGCTTTTTTGCGGCGCACCAGTTTACCCATCGAACCAAGACTTCTTTGGCCCGCTGGTGGTATGCCACAATTTCAAGTTAAAGGAAAAATTTCTTTTGATCTACAGTCTCAACCCGGCAAGGCGCTTTGTGTTTGGGGTGATGCTGGATGGGGAGGATTTGTCCGACAAGGCAAGTGCCATGACAACTTTTTTTCAGACGCTTTGGTTAAAGCTTGCGTTGCTATGATTCACAAATGGAATCCAGAACCAGCACCAAAGTGGGTAACTTGTGTTCCATCGTTGCGTCACCCTGATCTTGTTCCTGATTTTGCGAAACGTCTTGCTGTTGCTCTGGGTTTACCATTCCACATGGTGCTTATAAAGACAAGCAACAGGCCCGAGCAGAAAACCATGGCAAACAGTACGCAACAGGCATGGAACATTGATGGGTCAATCGCTGTCTATGTAAACAAACTACCGGAAGGTCCGGTGCTTCTGGTTGATGATTTGGTCGATTCTCGCTGGACAATGACGGTATCAGCATGGCTCTTGAGAAAATATGGAAGCGGTGAGGTTTGGCCAATAGCACTTGCCCAATCAGGACATGAATAACGATGCAGAATTTTTCTTCGAATACAAAAGCCATTCTCTTGCTGACAGCGCCCTTGATTGCGTGCGGCGTCAGCTCTTTGCCTGACCTGCTTACGCATGGTGAATACAATCGGCTTGCTCGTCATCTCCATGCAATGCAGCGCGAACCTGCTGACCTGTTGTCCCCAGATGCGGAACATCTCTATCGCGCATTCCAGGACGTTGTTGATGAAAAACGCATGCAAACCCTTCTTGGGCGAGGTTTTTTGCTCAGCCAGGTTATTGAGCAATGGCAGGCTCGAGCAATATGGGTGGTTAGCCGCGCCGATGCGGCATATCCCCGTCGTATTAAGGTGCGATTGCGGGAAGGTGCGCCTGCGGTACTTTACGGTTGCGGAGATATCAATTTGCTGGAAACCGGTGGCCTTGCTGTGGTTGGATCACGGGCGGCGGATAATGAGCTTATTGACTATACTATGGCAATTGGTCAACTTGCTGCTCGTGCAGGCAGAACTGTAATTTCCGGCGGAGCAAAGGGTATCGATCAGGCAGCCATGCGTGGCGCGCTTGAAGCTGGCGGCAGGGTCAGTGGTGTTCTTGCTGACCGCCTTGAAAAGAGCGCAATGAATCGTGAACATCGCAATAAGCTTATCGATGGCCAGTTAGTTCTGATTTCGCCCTATGACCCAAATGCAGGTTTTAACGTTGGCCATGCCATGCAGCGAAATAAGTTGATCTATGCATTGGCCGATGCCTCGTTGGTTGTAAGTTCTGATATCGATAAGGGCGGTACATGGGCTGGCGCAACCGAACAACTTGACAAGCTCAGGCTGGTTCCAGTCTATGTGCGATCAACGGGAGCTCCATCAAGTGGTCTCGATGCCTTGCGTTCAAAGGGAGCATTACCATGGCCTGAACCACAATCTCCTGATGCGTTTCAGGAAGTGTTTAATACTTCTCATTCACCGATACATGCAAAGAAACAGGTTAGTCTTGGCTTATTTTTAAATGAAGATCAATAACATTTGGCGCCTGGGAACCATCAAGACATTCCATACTGACATCACTGTAAGCTCCTGTTCCCAAACTCCCCCCCCTTGTCATCCCCTGAGGGATCCATCTTTCACCAACCCAATCTTGCATATGTCCTATAGGGCCTATAGGTCGGTGCGACGTGAAAGCCTTGTTGTGGAGTTGTCTGACAAACAGACCAACTGTTCAGTCAGTTGAGACCGCCAGTACATGCAGGATAAGTAATTGCCTTGTGTGAAGCTATTGGTAAACGTACCCGCAGGAAACTGTAGGTTG
>CAIVCU010000004.1 GCA_903904495.1 uncultured Chlorobiaceae bacterium | reverse complement strand
TTTGATCGGGCGATCTATACCGCTTTGTTTGAGAATAGTCAACAAGTATGTCTCGGCGCATTAGATACACAGCCTTTAACTGTTGATGAAGATCAGACACCCCGATCTCTGGGGAATTTAATATGATCCTATTTTGAACACCATGCGAAGATTTGTACGCGGAAATAATGTTTCTGTTGCGTTGAGTTCAGTACAAAGTGTTTCAATGACTTTATCTGACATTACATTAGCCAAATGGTGAAGCCGAATGGTCAGTGTGTTGTTTTGCTTATCGGGTAGCAAATCGGCTTCGGTCTTATACAGTGCCTGAAGTAAAGTTCTCGCTTCGGTTGAATGAGAGAGGTTATCTCGCACACTGTTTGTCATAGCTGTTTCTGCTCGATAAACGATCATCTTTAAAGTATCAATGAGGTGCTTACTTTGAGTACTTAACTGTTTGAATTTATCTTCCTCTGGTAAATCAAGTACATTTACGTGACGCTGTGTGTTCTTTCGTGCCATTTTTAGCCCTTCAACAATACAATTTTGCTGGTCAATTTCTTCACGTAAACTCGCTTTTTTGTCTAAAAAGGCTTCCAGTTGTTCATCATCCAAGTTACCTTCAAAGTGCATAGCTCCATAGATGGACAGCATACGATTAAGTTTACCCACTTGCGATCTTACCTTGCCATCAAGGTCACGATAGATAGGATTAACGACTTGAATGGGGTCAGTGATCGTTTCGACGCTATAGTCCGCTAATCTATCTAATCCATAGTGTTCGCGCATGTATTTAAAATAATTTTCCTGTGACCATCGAGCAAACATGGCCGCCGCAATACGGGTTAAATCCGATTGATAATCGGTGGATAAAACTGAAGTTTGATGTCCACGCTCAGTGAGTTTTCGAACTTCACGTGCCCACAGCTTATTGCTCAAACAAACACCGCGCTCGGCCAGTTTAACCTGCGTCTTTTGACCGGCAGGCAAAGTCAAAATATAGTCACTGAATTCGGTTTCTGGCCAATTATCACCGGGATATTTATGATAGGTGTAGACAGCTACCTGCTTTACTTTCAGACGATCCATGAGTTCAGGGCTATAGCCTTCACGATCAAAAACCAACGAAAATTTATGAGGATGAGGTAAAAGGGCGGCGCCTATGTGTTCAGATTGATTCGGAACCCGCGCTTCCAGTTCAGGCAAAATATCGTTTTCAATGGTTTTTATTAAGCCTGGATCGGCGACTTTATTGATCACCATAAATGGCTGACCATCCATGGCGTTAACCCAATAGTCTGTAGTCGCTCGTAGGCACAGTTTTTGTCTCGCCACGTGATGTTTGGGGAGTTGAGTTTGGGAGCCGTTATAGACACGCACATGCCCATCAATGTAGAGGATGCCCGCCTGTTCCGGCTCTAACTCCATCCAGTAGCGGCATAGCTCAGCACTCCAGTTTTTGGCTTGGTTATCCTGACTGAGGAGCTGTACTTTGTTGCGTAGAGTACGTGCTTCCGGAATACGATCCAGACCCAACAGTTTTCCCCATTCGCCGGGCGCGTAATAACGCAGGGATTCGATGGATTTCAGTCGAGTCAAAGCCATAAATGCCAATAACAAAAACAGGCTATCCAAGCCATAGTAGCCTTTTGGCAAGGTAAAAAATCGTTCGGTGTATTTCAACAGGCCCATAGCCAGCAAGGCAGGCAATGCAAACAGAACACCGCCATTCGGTACATCTAAGACCGGTTGGAACTCGGGGGTGACAAAAGCCAGATCCCCTAGGCTAGCAGCAACACGCCCCATGACGTCTTGTGCTCCAACGCCCATCAGGGCGGCTCGGTCTACGCTGCTACGCTCGCTTTTGCAGCTTATTGGATTGTCGGACTCTTTTTTTTAGCGCACGGATACAACCGACCGGCACGGATGGCTTTAGATAACGTGTCAGGTTTGATATCCAGTTTTGATGCAATAGCTGAGACCGCTTGGTTAGCATCCAGTAATTGCTGAACTTCACGGAGCACTGAAGGTGTTAATATGGCTGGGCCACGGGCTTTCCTAGGTTGATAAAAGCCTCTTGCTCCTTCTTTCCGATATAGCTTAACTGATCGCTTGACACTAATCGCAGTGACTCCAAATGCTCTGACAATATCAGCCTGCCGAGCATGACCATTGGCGCAGAATTGCGCAGTGATCATTTTAAATGATTGCCTATCTTCTTCCCGATGGCTAAATACCGGCAAACTGCCATTGAAATAGATAATATTGCCTGCTTCATTTTGGAATGCAAGTAAGGAGGTGATGTGGGTAACACCCACTGGAAACATCGGTATTTGTAATTGAGGCATGGTGATGTCGCAGGGTGATCTCTCAAATTATAAAAGGAGCGATCATTTCAAATTCCGTAATATTTGGCAAGTCACTTGGCTAACTCTTAGTTTTCCGACTTTATCTTATTGGTTTATATAGGCGGTTTGTATTATCGCTTTAAGGCTGCTTGATGCATGAGCTCGGGCATTTTGTTATGGCCAAACTTTTTGGTATACGAGTTGATGAATTTGCTATTGGTTTCCCCCCTAAAATTTTTGGTTGGAAATCTGGCGAGACACAGTATAGTTTGAATTTGATTCCACTTGGTGGGTATGTCAAAATTTTTGGTGAAGATCCAGATGATGAGTCAATTTCCGGCCCTGACAGTTCGCGAAGTTTTGTAAACGCTAAAAAATGGAAGCAGATTGTTGTATTGCTTTCTGGTATTTTTATGAATTTGGTTTTTGCGTGGCTTTTAATTTCCGCTTCATTTAATTTTGGTTTGATTACATCTATTGAAGACCAATATACAAATAACGCAAAAAATATTTCTGTGGTTGTTTTGTCTGTTTTAAAGAATTCTCCAAGTGAAATTGCGGGACTAAAAGAAGGAGATAAAATTTTGAGTATAGAAGCAGGAAATAAAAAAATTATTACTCCGCTTGTTGCAG
>CAIVCU010000003.1 GCA_903904495.1 uncultured Chlorobiaceae bacterium | reverse complement strand
TGGACGAAGCCAAGGCGACCGCCGAAGGGCTGGAATCCCGCCTTGCCGAAATCCAGACCGACCACCAGACCCAAGCCGTCAAATTGGCGCAAGTGTCCGAGCGTCTGGCGTTGATCGAGGAAGAGCGAACTCGTTACGAGCAACAAACCGAGCAAATGCGAAACGAACGCGATACCAGCCGAGAGGATGCCGCCAAGTTGCGGGGAACCGTTGAGGCATTACAAGCCCAAGTCAAGGAACTCATGCAAGCCCTTGGAGGGCGTCAGGCCGAGAAAGGTTGAAAGCCGCCGCCTGCCGGAAAGGGGGAGATATGCGATTTTATAAGAAGATAAACTGTTCAGTATTTGTTGTTATGCGTTTATGATGTTATGATATTAGTCTTTTATATTTAAATGCATAAATGTATTTATTTCTTTTCTCTTTCTTTTATTCGTGTTATTATTAAAGCATAACTATACATAAAAAATGGAGAGATGAACCATGACGAAGCCGCAAGTTTTCGTTGTTGCCTCACAAAAGGGCGGAAGTGGGAAGACGGCAATTTGCCGCTTGCTCTCAGTGCATCTTTCTCGACAAATGCACTCGGTTTTTCTGATCGACTTGGACATACAAAAAACCTTGACCAAGTGGCATACTAAAAGAACAGCAGACGAGCCGAAACGGATTGACCTTACCATTGACGCCCTAAGCACCGGTCTTCCTTTGCTTGCCAATCACGGAGCGGATTTTGTCATTATCGATACGCCGCCAAGCGACGACGAAGATGAGAACGCGCATTTTGTTTTGACCCCAGCATTTGCGTCTGCCGATCTTATCATTATTCCGATTAAACCATCCCCAGACGACTTGGAAAGTGCAGGGGCAACCGTTCGACGCTGTAAAGCTTTTGGCGTTCCGTTTATCTTTGTTGTCACTCAGGCAATCTCCAACACAAGCATAACGGCACAAGCAATAGCCGCTTTATCGCAACATGGTGTTGTGTCCCCTGCCGTTCTTGTGAATCGCGTAGCCTACCCCTCGGCTTTCGCAGTTGGCAAAACGCCTGAGGAAATCAGCGCAGGAAGTTCAGCCGCATTTGAGACTGGGCGGCTTTGGGAATCCATACAGGCACATTTAGCAACTCAAAATACCAAACAGGAAAGGAAGGCATAACATGGCTAAGCCTACAATTCTCAGCGCGTCTATGCTGGATGCAGCAGAGGGCGAAAAAACACCAACGCGAGGCGTAGTGAAATCCGTAGAAAGGGGCAAAGAAAGAAAAGATGATGTGACTCCCTTGCAAATCAGACCGACGACACAAGACAGATTTTCCATGAAGATGGACGCCGCAAGGTTACATTTTAGTACCGAAACAGCTTTTCTTGTTGAATGTTGGCGCTTCTACATGAAGCATCATGGCAAGGCAGAATAAAAGGAACCGTGAACCATGACCATCAAAGACCGCATCATTAACGCTGCCGTGGAGATACGAATGGAAGACGCTTCCGAGATTATCTTCCAGCATAGCATTTTTGCACAAGTCGCTCTTCCTAGGTCAAAACCGGAAGGGCGGGTCTGGGAGCGTAACTTTAAAAACGCTTCGGTTGTTGTCGAGGCAGGAAGAATATTTAACGGGAGAAAGCTGGTAGAGCAACCTTTGCCCTACGGGACAAAGCCACGCCTTGCGCTTATTCATATCAACAGCGAAGCCGTAAGAACACAATGTCCTCAAATTGAGGTTGGTCACAGCGTAGCAGAGTTCTTGCGGCGTATGGGTCTTGCAGACCAAGACGGCAGGACGTACCAAAGTTTCAAAAAGCAAATGATGGCTCTTGCTGCTTCTCGATTGACAATCGGCTTTAACAAAAACGGAAAGGCCGTAACTATCAACACACAGCCAGTCAGCAAATTTGAAGCATGGCTGGTGAATAATGACAGGCAAGAGGCTTTATGGCCTGGTGAGTTGACGCTTTCTACAGAATATTTTGAAAGCCTCATTGAACACGCTGTCCCTCTCGATCTTCGTGCTATTTCCGCGCTCTCACACTCTGCCCTTGCGCTCGATATTTATACCTTTCTTGCGCGAAGGCTGCATGAAATGGAACGACCTGTGAAAGTGCCTTTTGTCTCTTTTCAAGAGCAATTTGGGCAGGAGTACAGCAATTATCAGAACTTCAAAAAGAAATTTTTAGAGGCGATGAAACAGGTTCAAGCGGTCTATCCCGCAGCAAAAATACAACAAGTAACAGGCGGACTTGTACTAAATCCCTCTCATCCTCCCGTTAAAACCATTGCCAAAGGCCACAGGATCGGCAGGGAGGCGATAAAAGCATTACCAAGCCCTAACCCTACCGGAAACCTCACAGAGCGCACCCTTGAGCGTTTTAGAGCGTTATGGGCTGGATTGGACGTTTACGCCTGCAAAGACGACTTTGACCAGTGGCTTTCCGACAAGGAACAGAAGCCAGTCGATTACAACAGGGCGTTTTTCGGTTTTGCCAAGAAATGGACGAAAGGAAAGGTGTGTTGACAGAGAAAGTTATCCACGTGAAATTGGCACCACCGCATATGTGAAATTGGCACCACTAACTACCCCCTTTGTATGTGAAATTGGCACCACCCTAAATCCATATAGTATTCTTCATATAATTAATCATATAGCTATCCCCACAAAAACTGTGGACAACTTCAAAAAAATTGAGCCGCAAAAGTGCGGCCTGTGAGCGTGCGCCAGCTTCGCCCCAAGCGGGGCGAGGGCGCACTGTTTCAAACTGCAATACCAGAAGTTGAACAATAGACGTTTCCAGTTGATAAGCTGATTTTCTTGGCAAGGTGCGGGGCTGCGTTTTAACGAGTTCAAAATTTTCAAAACAGAGCACAGGAAAAGAGGGCAATAGGAGAAAGGACAGGTAAGAATTATCAGTTTTTCATTTTCCTATAGCCCGTTTTTTCTGAAAATTTTTTATCTGGTTTTGTCAGTTTATGAAGAGTAGCAAGTTGTGGGCGTAAGTTACGCCCAAGACTTGACAGGGGGGAAAATCCCCCCCGTGTACCCCCCCAAATGGGGCGCCTGTTCGATAGCCGAACAAGGCGCAAGAAAAGCAAGAAAAAAATAAGAAGGTTGTTTATGAGCAAGAGCCAGAGGCGAAAACGAACAAAGGGAATGACTGTTGCATTCACGCCCGAAGAATATGCGGAGCTTCTTGAAAAGGCGGCGGCGACAGACTTAAGTTCAAGT
>CAIVCU010000002.1 GCA_903904495.1 uncultured Chlorobiaceae bacterium | reverse complement strand
GTCCAGAATGCCCTGAAATTCACCAGTTCCGGAGGCATTGATTATGGATATATGCTCAAAGACAGTTTTCTTGAATTTTATGTTATCGATTCAGGTATCGGTATTCCTGTTGACATGAAAATCAAGATTTTCGAGCGGTTCAGACAGGTTAACAACTCCTTAACCAGACATCATGAAGGATCAGGGCTCGGATTGAGTATTTCAAAAGCTTACATTGATATGCTTGGCGGCACCATACGGGTCGAATCAGAAGAGGGTCTGGGTAGTGCATTCTATTTCACGCTGCCATATAATCATCTCTTTTCATCAAAAAAAGAGCCTCTTTCTCCAGCCACGGAAAAACTGACCGCTTCTTTGCCCGGCTTGACCATTCTCATAGCAGAAGATGATAACGTGAGCCGCTTACTGCTTACCATATACCTGAAAAACGAACATATCACTGTCCTTTCTGCCGTGAATGGCCATGAAGCAGTGGAAATGGTTATGCACCATCCCGAAATAGATTGTGTGCTTATGGACATTAAAATGCCGGTGATGAATGGTTTTGAAGCCACCAGACAGATCAAACAGCTTCGACCCGACCTGCCGGTTATCGCCCAGACGGCATTTACCTCAAAAGAGGAGGAGAAAAAAGCAAAAACAGCCGGATGTGACAGTGTTATCTTCAAACCAATCAACAGGAACGAGTTGTCTGAAGTGATGAAGAGATTGCTAAAACGGTAACAACCATATCAGGCACAGTCAATCCTGGCGTTTACGAAATTCAAAGAAGAATAAAAAAACAAAAGTAAGTCAACAGGAAAATGAAGTGCAAAACAATATTTCTCTATCCGTGACTCTTTTACTTACCTCCCTGGCACCCACTTCTTTGAAACATTAACAAAACCTAACCGGGAAGAAACATAAGAACTGCTGCCGCTCCCATGACCGCCACTGCGACCCAGCCAAGTAAGATGATCGGCCGGCTCGCAGTAAATTTGCCCATGACTGATTTTTTTGAAACCAGCAGGATAATCACAACCATCAGAGGGACAGCAATTACTCCATTGATAACGGCGCTCCAGAATAAAGCCTTCATGGGACTGATGGGCGAATACTGGATAACAAGTCCAAGCAGGACACTGATTGCAATAATGCTGTAAAACCCTTTTGCATCATTAGCCTTGAATTCGAGGCCGGAATTCCAACCCATAGCTTCAGAAAAAGCATAAGCCCCGGAACTGGCAAGTACCGGTACACCTATCAAACCAACCCCAAGAATTCCGACAGCAAAAAGTATAAATGCCAAATCTCCCGCGAGAGGTCTGAGCGCACCTGCAGCCTGTGCGGCTGTAGTGATATCGGTAATTCCCGACACGTTGAGTGTGACTCCTGTTGCCAGAATAATGAAGAACGCTGTAACATCAGAGTATAACATACCGCTCCAGGTATCCCACCTGATTCGCCGGAGTTCTTTACCAGCTAAACTTGCATTGGATACGAGTGAAACAGCGCTCGGTTTAGAGCGCATATCCTCGACCTCTTCGGATGCTTGCCAGAAAAAAAGGTAGGGACTGATAGTAGTACCGAATATTCCGACAACAACCGCTCCTGCATCGGCGTTTACAGTAAATGTTGGCCAAACAGTCCGCTGCATGACCTCACCCCATGGTACATGAACCGTAAAAAGTACCGCTGCATAGGCCAGCAGTGAAATAGTCAGCCACTTCAAAAAATTAACATATCGATGATAAGGAACAAATACCTGAAGGATCAAAGTTCCGAATACGAAGAGAGCGGTCATAATGTGGCGATTGAAGCCGGTAATAAGCTCCGCAACTTCCCCCATGGCAGCTACATCGGCAGCAATATTGAGCGTATTAGCAAGCAGCAGGAGAAACACTACACTCTGAAGAACAAATGGAGGGAAAGAGGTTTTAATGTTGGCAGCTAGCCCTTTTCCGGTTACCCGTCCGATCTGCGCACACATTGATTGAATTGCAGCCATCAAAGGAAAGGCCAATGGCATAGTCCACAGCATATTGAGACCAAATTGAGCTCCCGCCTGGGAGTAGGTCGCTATACCACTTGGATCATCATCAGCAACTCCTGTAATAAGCCCCGGACCGACCTTTGATAATGGATGTTCCTTCAAACGGTCCCAAAAAAAGTTGAACAACCTTCACATCTTCGCTCCATTAAGGATCACGTGTTAAAAAAATACCATCTCTTTGTTAATCAAAAGAGATCTATTGATAGAGAGATAAACCACTTCTATTTATCTGAAAACTGTGTTGCAGTTATTAGAAAATAATTCGTATAATATTCGCCACGCAAAACCCCCTAAAAATCTGAAATGCCATTTAATCCTCTTGAAACCATCCCTCGGGACATGTTGATTCTTGCCGGATGGTACCTCATCCTCGGATGTATCACTCTCGCAATCTATCTAAAAAAACGACGGGATTCCTGACCCTTACCGTAACGTTATTCTTCCTATACGAAGTTCTCAGTAGAGAAAACGCTGCAAAGTACAGCAGGAAGAGTCAAAATCCTGCTGTGAAAAAATTTCCAGAGTCAAAACCCTCTCTGCTGCGCGATCTTCCGTGAGTGCCTTCATAACCATATCCAGCACCTCCGGCTTCATTGACACCAAAGAGTGATGATCCTTTCCATCGTGAGTCCCGTGCATGTGGAGCACTTTTGTTTTGTGGAGGTATCGCTCAAGATAGAGTCCGGTTGGAAACCCGTAATACTCAAGATGACCGACATCAAGCGTGACTGAGAGACCTGACTCTTCGACCACCGGCCAGACAATCTCATAGGAATAATTGAGATTTTCAACACAAAAAGATGACGCAGCTTCATCGGCCCCCGCTAAAAGCATGGCTATGGAATCCCGCAGGGCATCGACAAAAAGGCTTGTCTGATCAAATGAAAACCCGTTGATATCAATCCCTGCTCCGGCCTCGAAATGCATGACATAGGCTGATTTTGGAAGATTGCGAGTTAGCTCGATAATCCTCAGGCACTTGCCGACTGATCGTTTCCGCTCATCCCTGTCAACATGACCTAAATAAACATCGAGCGGCAGATGTACCGAATAAGTCAGAGATGATTCCCTCGCTATATCTGCAAGCTTCTGCATATCACTGGCCGAAGGAAGATTGCTGAAGTCATCCGACTCAAAAAGGACCAGTTCAATATCGTCCACCTTATCCTTGAGATACTCTACATTGGGAATAATATCAGCTGGAATGATATAGGATGTGGTCCCGAAACGAAAGGGAAAGCTCAGTTTACAGGTCATCGAGATCAGTTTTGATGGTGTCGTTGGAGGTGAAGCATCAGCTCCTGAATAGATTGCCAGCCAAAAGCTCCATTCATCAATAATCCGGTTACCAAGTGAAGAGCTGCCTTGCCTTCGGTATAATCACGGTCCACCATACCGGTGGCAAGAAGAACGGTTTTACCTCTTTTCAGGGCTTCACTGGCAATTTGAAGATTAACAAGATTTCCTGAGCCGATCGGCACATGGCTGAGAATAACCGTGTCCGCACTATCGATCATCTGCAGTGCTTCTGCAATGGCACCGGCACTGACGGGTGAAAATGGCTGTTCAAGAACAACCTGAATGTTGAGAGCCCTTGCTGCTTCAGCGTCAGAATCAAGGCGATTAAGCACTCCTGTTGTTACTTCGTAGCCTTCAATCAGCAGTCTTCGATAAAGCTCAATACCGCTTCCGCCCCCGGCAATAACATGGACGTTCCTGTTCAGCTTTTTACGTCGGTTCAGACCGTCAATCGCTTCTAATACCTGCAGATAGCCGGTATAAGGATCCTGCTGAACACGAAGATCGCAATTATAGACAGTACTGAGGAGTTCCGGCTCCAGCACCTCTGCCGGCGTTCCGGCCTTAACCAGCCTGCCTGAGTCCATAAGCAAAAACCGGTCAGAGATACTGGCCGAAAGTGTAAGGTCATGGCTCACCAGAAGAATGGTCATCTGTTTTTCACGATTGAGCTTCATCAGAATCTGGAGCACCTCCTGACGGTGGTTGATGTCGAGATGTGAGATAGATTCATCAAGCATGATGATTTCAGGATCCTGAGCAAGCACCATCGCGAGGGCAACACGCTGCTGTTCTCCCCCGCTCAGTTCTGTATAATAACGCTCCCGAAGCTCCAGCACATCAGTGTAAATCATTGATCGCTCGACAAGATCGTGATCATGGGTCGAAACGATGCCCCATCGACCCAAAGAGCTGATTCTGCCATTCATTACAATCTGGTTGACTGTAAAGGCCATGGGTGACTCTATTTTCTGGGGAACAACTCCAAGCAGCGAAGCTCGAAGTGCAGGTTTTATTCGGTGCACATCCTGAGCAAACAGCTCAACAACTCCCGACAAAGGTTTCAGAAGCGCTGCAGCAGTTTTCAAAAGCGTGCTTTTTCCGCAACCATTCGGACCGATAAGGGAGACAAACTCCCCTTCCATGATAGTGAACGATACATTATCAAGGACCTTCCGGTGTTTGTAACCGGCGGAAACGTTCCTGAAGGTCAACGCATTCTTTTTCATACTATGCAATCCAGGCCTGTTTCATTCTCCGCTGCAGAATAATCAGAAAAAAAGGCCCCCCTGCAAGAGCTGTTACAACCCCGACCGGAATCTCAATCGGAGCAAGAATGGTGCGCGCCAAAGCATCACACACAACAAGAAATGTCCCGCCGCCAAGAGCGGCAAGAGGGACAAGCTTTCGGTTGTCCGGCCCAAAAAATGCCCGCATGACATGGGGTACAATCAATCCGACAAAGCCGATCATGCCGGAAAGGGAAACAGCGGTTGCTGCGAGCAGTGTCGCAAAAAGCAGGCCGATAACAAGCACAAAATCGGCATGCAATCCCTGAAAATGTGCCATCTCACGGCCAAGCGCAAGGGCGTTGAGACGTGGTGAAAGCAGCCAGATTCCTCCAAGTCCACCAAGAATAAGCACAGCCGAAAGCAGCTGCTGACCGGAAGAGACCGGTTGCAGACTTCCAAGCATCCACCAGATAACGTTGTGCATCCCTTCAACACTTGCTGTAGAGACAAGAAACATGATAACGCTCGAACAGATCGAACTTACAATAACCCCGCTGAGAATAAGACTGTACACCGAAGGATGGCCACTTGAACCCTGGCTTGCAATACCGTAAACCACCATCAGAGTCAAAACCGCTGCTATAAAAGCAACAACAGGAAGACCAAGGGAAACGAAGAGACCTGACCCTGCAAGAATACTGAGGGTTGCCCCGAGGCCGGCTCCACCGCTGACACCAAGAACATATGGTTCAGCAAGCGGATTACGCAGAAGAGCCTGAAACACAACACCTGATGCGGACAAAGCGGCTCCTGTCATCATTCCCATCAGGAGGCGGCTGAAACGTAGTGATATAATTGCACTGCCGGAGAATGAGTCTGGATCGGGAATACCAATACCTGACGGGCCGAGAAGCATGGAGAGAGCGAGGAGGAACAGGACTGCGAAAATAAACATCACAATCCTGAACCCGGCTTTTCTAATGGTTTTGCCTGTAAAGCTGTTATCTGCGCAGACCTGGGAATCCTTCATACCCATCAGTTTTCAACACCCTTCATTGCCGCAATCCCCTGTTCATAGCCGTGTTTGATCATTCTCATCTCAGTAACAGTATCAGCAGCAGCAATAAGGGCCTCAGGAGCATTCCTGCCGGTCAATACCACAATCTTGCTCGCCTCCGCAGCAGAGAGCGCCTCAAGAAGAGGTTCGACTGGAATAAGGTTGTGGCTGAGAGCAAAGCAAAGTTCGTCGAGCAGCACGAAATCGTAATCCGGTGAAAGAAGTGCTGCGATGGAAGCGTCCAGCCCTTTTCGGGCTGCAATTCTGTGCTGCTCCATATCGGGACTATCGGGATCCCTCGGAAGAAATCCCCTGCCGAACTGTTCCCACTCGACCCCGTTGAGGTGACTGAAAAATTTCTGTTCACCAACAGCATCATCGGATTTGACAAACTGAATCACCCTGGCCCGCATGCCATGTCCAAGGGCCCGTGCAAGCATTCCAAATGCCGCAGTACTTTTTCCTTTGCCGTTTCCTGTAAAAAGAAGAATCCTTTGTTTTTTCATTGGCTATATAATTTCCATGTAGTTCAACATACCAATTAGAAGAAATGTCTGATACCCAAGCCAGCTCCAAGAAAGAGTACAGCAGTCATCCACATCAGCGCAATGCTTTGACGGATTACCAGTGGAGTACATTCGCCAGGCTTTACACCGAGCAAAGGTGCCTGACTGACAACGCCGCCATAACTGCGTTCGCCACCCAGAGTCACTCCAAGGGCTCCTGCAAATGCTGATTCGGGGTAGCCTGAGTTGGGACTGGCATGAAGCCGCGCACCACGAAAAACAGCCTTGAAAGTATCAAAAAACTTGAGTTTGCCGATAGCCGCCGCCACAGCTATCGTCAACACGGTCAATCGTGCAGGAAGATAGTTGGCAATGTCATCCAGCTTTGCTGCAGCCCATCCGAACTCAAGATAACGTTCATTTTTATAACCGAACATGGAATCGAGAGTGTTGATGGCTTTATAGGCTATTGCACCAACCGGACCGAACAACAACGCATAAAACAAGGGTGCGGTCACACCGTCGACAGTGTTTTCGGCTACACTTTCTGTTGCAGCGAGAGCTATGCCGCCTTCGTCGAGAGAGGCTGTATCGCGACCGACCATGAGAGAGACTTTCTGGCGTGCCAACTCACGGTCACCTGCTTCAAGTGCGGCCTGCACCGCTGTGGCATGATCGCCCAGATCCCTGAGGGCAAACGAACTGTAAAGAAGGTAGATGCTTAGGGCGAGGCCGGCAATCCGGTGCAGGTGGCTTAAGAGAGTGATAAGAAGCCATGCTGAACATGCAGAGCCGCCGACAATAATAATAACAGCGAAAATCCCCGCCATACGAAGCGACAGAGCAGTGCTTCGTATCCATGTTTCAGTTTTATGGGCAAGCCAGCCGATCGCTCTGACAGGATGGAACATGCCCCGGGGATCTCCGAAGGTAAGATCAAGGGTGAACGCCAGGGGGAGTATAAACTCATCCATAAATGCCATAACAACTCAGCTCAATGTTAGTGAAGCGGTTGCCGCATGCATGGCGTCAAGAAAACGGTTGTTCTCTAAGGGCGT
>CAIVCU010000001.1 GCA_903904495.1 uncultured Chlorobiaceae bacterium | reverse complement strand
CTTTCATAACAATGATCCACCTCAATGTCCTGATAGTCGATGATGAACCCAATATCCGGAAGACCCTGACGGTTTTCATGGAATCACGCGGACATCAGGTCAAAGCCGTGAGCAGTTCCCGCGACGCCTTAGCTGAAGCGGAACTGCAGGTTTTTGATGTTGCGTTTGTTGATGTGCGCTTAGGACATGAAAACGGACTCGATCTGGTGCACTCTCTTCTGGCTGCCCATCCATGGACAAAAGTTGTTGTTATAACCGCTTACGCCTCCATTGACACCGCTGTTGAAGCGATGAAGCGAGGTGCAGCAGATTATATCCCGAAACCTTTTACACCCGATCAGCTGGAACTTGTCATTGAACGGCTGGCGGGGACGTGCAGGATGGAACAACGTATTGTGTCATTGCAGGAGGATATTAACCGAAGCAAGCCGGAAGAAAATCTTTCCTCACGTTACCCGTCAATGCAGCGTGCCATAGCATTGGCCCGTCAGGTTGCAGCAACTGAAGCCGTTATCCTGCTGCAGGGTCCCAGCGGGACCGGGAAAAACCTCTTTGCCCGCTCCATTCATAACTGGAGTCGCAGGTCAGAAAAACCGTTTACCGTTATCTCGTGTCCTTCTCTGAGTGATGATCTGCTTGAAAGAGAGCTTTTCGGTTATGTCAAGGGTTCATTTCCCGGTGCTGTAAAAGATAATCCTGGGAAAGTCTCTCTATGCGAAGGAGGTACCTTGTTTCTTGACGAAATAGGTGTACTTCCTCTCGCGATTCAGCCGAAACTTCTCCGTTTTATTCAGGATCGGGAGTATGAGCGTGCCGGCGAGCAGCAGACACGGAAAGCCGATGTCAGGATTATTGCAGCCACAAATTCCGAGCTTGAAACAGGAGTAAGAGAGGGGCGTTTTCGTGAAGATCTTTTCTACCGGCTAAACGGGATACAGATTGAGCTGCCACCTCTCGGAGGCCGCCCTGACGATATAGAGCAACTCGCCGGAACCATGCTGAAATTTTTTGCCGCTCAAAACCACAAAAGCCTCGATGGTTTTGCTGAAAATGCCATGCTTGCGCTCAGGAGCTATGTGTGGCCAGGCAATATCCGGGAGTTGCGCAATGTCATTGAACGAGCTGCAATCCTGAGTACAAACGGGCTTGTAAGTGAGGAACACCTGCCTGCAAATATTTTCACTAAAGCTCAACCGATACGTCTTGGTGATCCCTTAACCCTGGATGTGATCGAAGAAACCCATATTCGCCGCATTCTTGCTTCATCGAAATCACTGCAGGAAGCGGCTGATCTCCTCGGTATCGATCAGGCAACCCTCTGGAGAAAAAGGAAACAGTACAAAATCTAGTATCTCTCCCCTTCGCCTTGCAAAATTCAAGGTGCCATTTTTATGAGCCTTGTGTTCCGCAAGATGTTCTTTCTCACTCTTTTGTTAAGTTTGGTGAAATCAATGCAACCTGACAACCGCATGATTACAATTCATGCAAGCGGGAGTTGCTGTTTTTTTCCGGAACAGAGGAAGGACAACTATCTTTCAGATGTATTATGGCAGTTAATAAAGCATTCAGGCAGTTAAAAACATTTTTCATTGGGGGAGCAAGGGATTTTACGGATCACAAGATTTTTCATCAGCTTGCACTCTCAGCTTTTCTTGCATGGGTAGGGCTTGGCTCTGATGGTCTATCTTCATCCTGTTACGGTCCGGCAGAAGCATTTAAAGCACTTCAGGGTCATCCTACCCTCGGTATATTTGTCGCTATAGGTACAGGAATCACCATCCTTATCATCGCCTCCAGTTATTCGCATATCATTGAACTTTTCCCGCATGGGGGCGGCGGATACCTTGTTGCCAGCAAACTGCTTTCCCCTCAGATGGGTGTAATTTCGGGCAGCGCACTCCTTATCGATTACATCCTTACCATCACCATATCGATAGCCAGTGGAGCTGATGCAATTTTCAGCTTTCTGCCCATAGGTTTTATTGGTTATAAACTCTGGTTTGCCGTTTTCGGGGTAATGATTCTGCTGCTGCTTAACCTTCGAGGAATAAAGGAAGCTGTCATGCCGCTGGTACCTGTTTTCCTCCTGTTTGTTTTCACCCATGCGGTTGTCATTGTCTATGCGGTGATGTCCCATATGGGCAACTTCGGTGTAGTCTATCATGAAACCGGACGCGAGCTTACCAATTCATTCCATACCCTTGGTCTGTTCGGAGTGCTCTTTCTTGTCTTGAAAGCATATAGTCTCGGTGCAGGTACCTTTACCGGAATTGAGGCCGTCAGCAACGGACTTCCTGTCTTGCGGGAACCGAAAGTTGCCACTGCTAAAAAAACCATGACCTATATGGCGCTCTCTCTTTCTCTGACCGTCATGGGTCTTATGCTGGCATACATTCTTTTTGATGTACGTGATACTCCGGGCAAAACGATGAATGCTATTTTATTTGAGAGTTTGACGGCATCCTGGGGTGGCTTTTACGGTGTCGGTTTTGTCTGGATTACCCTGTTTTCTGAAGCAGTACTTCTTTTTATTGCAGCACAAACCGGTTTTCTTGATGGCCCGAGGGTTCTCGCCAATATGGCACTCGACAAATGGCTGCCGACCCGCTTTGCCATGCTGAGCGACAGGCTGGTAACCGAAAAGGGCATTCTCGTTATGGGTATTGCGTCGCTCGTTATGATGCTCGCCTCAAATGGTTCGGTTGACTTTCTGATTGTCCTTTACAGTATCAACGTTTTCATCACCTTTACTCTCTCACAGCTTGGCATGGT